>JAVHRE010000463.1:0-1631 GCA_036171495.1 Bacteroidales bacterium | reverse complement strand
GAAATAAATAGAAATAAATAGAAATAAGTTGAAATAAATTGTAAAAATAATAAACGCTCAAATTGTTAAATTGCTAAATAACAATGAACATAGAACAATAAATATCTTAAATTATAAATCCGAAATCCGAAATCCGAAATCATAAATCATAAATCATAAATCATAAATCATAAATCATAAATCATAATATGGCAAAAGAATCAATGAAAGCCCGTGAAATAAAACGGAAAAAATTATACACTCAATTCGAACCAAAAAGAGCAGCACTTAAAGCAAATAAGGATTATGCTGGACTCCAAAAACTTCCTAAAAACTCATCTAAAACAAGATTGCATAATCGTTGCAGTATAACTGGACGCCCAAAAGGATATATTCGTATTTTTGGAATTAGCCGTATTACATTTCGCGAAATGGCTTCTAATGGTTTAATACCAGGTGTAAAAAAAGCAAGTTGGTAACAATAACAAAGTATAAAGTGAGAAGTTAAAAGTGAAAAGTTAAAACGATGAACAATAAATATCTTAAATCATAATTCATAAATCTTAAATCATAAATTATAAAATGACCGATCCTATATCAGATTATCTTACACGTGTTAGAAATGCTGTAATGGCTCAACATAGAGTTGTTGAAATTCCAGCTTCAAATATTAAAAAAGAAATAACCAAAGTTCTTTTTGAAAAAGGTTATATCCTTAATTATAAATTTGAAGAAGATAAATATCAGGGAATTATTAAAATTGCTCTTAAATATGACCCCGAAACTCATAAACCAGCAATTAAAAATATTGAAAGAGTTAGTCGTCCCGGACATCGTAAATATGTTGGAGTAGAAGAATTACCCCGCGTACTTAATGGACTGGGAATTGCTGTATTGTCAACCCCACAAGGAATAATTACCGATAAAGAAGCAAAAACCCGTAAAGTAGGTGGAGAAGTTTTATGTTACATATACTAAAATAAAATAAAATGTCACGAATTGGAAAATTACCTATAAATATACCTTCAGGCGTTAAATTAACTATTAACGATGGCGAGGTTACTGTTAAAGGTCCACTTGGAGAACTAAAACAAACAGTTGATAAAGAATTTAAAATTAATATTACTGATAATGTTTTAGTTATCGAAAGACCATCTGAACAAAAAGCTCATAAATCACTACATGGTTTATACAGAGCACTAATTAACAATATGGTTGTTGGTGTGTCACAAGGTTTTACAAAAAAACAAGAAGTTGTTGGAGTTGGATACAAAGCCGAAGCAAATGGTCAATTATTAAATCTAACTCTTGGCTACTCTCACGAAATTGTTTTTGAAGTACCTAAAGAAGTTACTGTAACAACTGTTACTGACCGTAGAGCAAACCCAGTAATAACTTTAACAAGCTTTGATAAACAATTGCTTGGTCAAGTTGCTGCAAAAATTCGTTCATTACGCAAACCAGAACCATATAAAGGTAAAGGTATTAAGTTTGTGGGTGAAAAGTTACGCAAAAAAGCAGGCAAATCAGCAGCTGCTAAATAAAGTGAAAAGTGAGAAGTTAAAACGATAAACATTGAAATAGATAGAAATAAATAGAAATAGTTTGTGGTTTTTGGTTAATCTTAAATCATAAATCTTAAATCATAAATC
>JAVHRE010000462.1:0-8444 GCA_036171495.1 Bacteroidales bacterium | reverse complement strand
TGAAATCGCTTCGCTAAGTTCGTGTCATATTGTTTTTTTTTGCGTAAGTCCTATATTTATTCAAACTTTCTACTTCTCACTTTTTTTAACGTATTTTTATTTATTTCTGTTTTTACAAAGATAATTAAAGTCACTGGTGATTTTAATTAAATATGTAAAACATATTGCAACGAAATACTTCTTGGTGGCATAATATCTCCAGGTCTAGTCATATACTCCTTGTTTGTTAAATTTCTAATAACTATAGAAATTTTTGAATATTCAGTTAAAGAAACAGCAATACGATAATCAAAAACCATATATCCTTTATTGTGTTTTTTACGATAATCATATAAACCGGGTAAAACTTCTGGTCCCAAATCGGGTCCATTACCTGTCAGGTCTTCAAATGCTTTATCAATATTAATCATGTTACTATAGTAAAGCATTGTTACTCCAGTTGATATTTTTTTATAATTTAATTCCAAATCAGCTTTAACAGAATGATAATAACGATATTTTAGAATATTTGATTTTGTAGTTTTTGTTGAATCATTAACTTTAACATTCAAATCAATAGGGTTTGTATATGTATATCCTGCAAGTAATGTTGTTGGTATTCCAAATAATTTCCCCATACCGGTTAGTGTTATATCAACACCTGTAATTCTTGCATTACCAATATTAATTGATTGAAAACCTAAACATTTAAATCCTTGTCCTTTATCATTATATTCGCTAAATGTTGCTGAATCTGCAGAATTATGTAACGGATCCATTGGTTTATATGTAACCGGATTATAAAAACCAAAAGTATATTCCATCATTTCATGATATTCGGTCCAAAAACCTGCAACATCTATATATCCACTCCATCTACTAACTTTTAAACCTTGTTTCAAGCCAAGTTCGGCACTCCACCCTGTTTCAGACTTAATATCCGGATTTGGAAAAATATTTATTAAACCAACATTAGTAGATGTATATTTTTCAGCAATTGTGGGAAATCTATAACCTTGTCCAAATGAGGTTCTTAAAAAAGTATGTTCGTACAATTGGTAGCTCGCTCCAAGCCGGAAAACAGGTTGAACAGGAATTTCTTTTATAGTATCTGTACCAACAATAGTATGCGTTTCATCTTTATCAATTCTAAAATATTCAATTCTTACTCCACCAGATAGATTTAATAAACCAATTTTTTTATCAAATTGTGAATATAATGAAGCATTTGAAGTATTGTGCGAACCATACAATTGAGCAACTATATCGGCATAAGTTCCTACGGCACCTATTGTCCAGTTTAAATTGTTTTTTAACTGCTTTTGATATTGATATTCAAGATAAAACATATCTGACATGCTATTTTTTTCCGGTTCGGCTGGCAAAGAATTATTTACTCTAAAATATCGCCCTCTTATGCTATGCCGGTTACCATTTTTATCAAAATAAACAAGAAAAGGGTCGAGGTTAAACCTTGAACCTACACTATGTGATGCAATAGATTTATCTTGCATGTATGCACCAGAATCAGCATTTAGCCATAAAAAGAACTCCGTTTTATCCATGCTCATGTAATTACCATTTAACCCGTAACTAAGTCCTTCAACTTTAGCATCACGGTAACGTAAATTAAAGTTACCCCTAACTCTTTCTTCTGTTTCATATTGGCGGTATCCATCGTCACTAAAAGCGTTTCCACCAATTACCAAATCAAAATTTTTAATTTTTTGGCTATATAAAAAATTAGCACCTGCAAATAATGGTTGATTGTTGCCCCACCAAATAAGTTCTTTGCGCTTAGGGTTCATGTACATACCATTAAAAATAGTAACTTTAGTTTCAGGTTCATCTTTCGGATATGCAGTTCGCATATTAATTACTCCATTAAGAGCCGATGAACCAAAAAGAGCCGATGAAGCACCTTTAATAATTTCTATTTGCGAAATATTTTCCAATGGAATAAAGTTCCATTTCACATCACCGGCATCTGCAGATAATATTGGTAAATCATCAACTAACATCATAACTCTGCTTCCGGCACCATAGCTATAACCACTTCCACCGCGAATACTTGGTTGGTCGTCCATTACATCAACTCCAGGAATCTGGTTAACAGCAATTTCGGCACTAACAGTATTATTATTTTCAATCATTGTTGGTTTAATAACTTCCATTGATACTGTAACATCTGAAATTTTTTGCTCAAATTTTCCAGCACTAACAACAATTTCATTAATTACTTCAACTTCTTCGCTTAATGAAACATTTACAGATATTATTTCATCAGGTTTTAGCTCAATTGAACGAATTTCGGTTTTATAACCAATAAAATTATAAGAAATTTTATGTTTCCCCGACTTTACAACAAAAGAATAATTTCCATTTACATCAGATGTTCCACCTGTTTTATCTTCAAGTAAAATATTAACGCCAGGTACAGGTCCTTTTGTTTTTACATCAATTATTTTTCCTTTAACTGTAGCAGTCTGACTATAAACAGTTAGAGCGCAAACAGATACTAACATTATAAAAAACAGTGATTTCATTAAATATTATTTTGATTTAATTTTCGCAAAAGTAATATTATTTCTCTTATGAAATTTTATACATATCTACAGAATTTGTTCAAAAGATTTAAAATTTTCATTAACTAATCTAAAGATAAAATAGTTAGTTACCTCAAAAATTTTTAAATAATATTATAATTTTAATGAACAAATATAAATATTTGTAAAAAATTGTTAATTTTGCGAACTCTTTATGAGTCTATAAATAATGTCTAATTTATTAATTAACTTAATTTTCAATTAAATGGCAAAAAGAATTGCAAACCTTTTGGTTGACGAAAACGAAGAAGAAATTGTAAAAAATCTTGCATTAGCTAAAGAGGCTAATGAGGTACTAATCGACGAAGTTGAAGAAGAGCCTATAAAGCTCGAAAAAAAACACGACGATTTATTAAATTTCAATTGGAACGCAACAGGTAAAAAAGATGACACCTATTCAAATGAAGAACGCACAAAACTTGAAAGTTTGTATTCTAATACACTTTCAACAATTTCTGAGAATGAGGTTATTGAAGGTACAGTTGTTGCGATGAATAAACGCGAAGTTGTAGTAAACATTGGCTACAAATCGGAAGGCGTTATTAGTTTAAATGAATTCAGATATAACCCTGAATTAAAAGTAAGAGATAAAGTTGAAGTTTTGGTTGAAAGTCAGGAAGACCCAAATGGTCAGCTTATACTTTCACATAAGAAAGCTCGTTCTGTGAAATCTTGGGATAGAGTTAACAAAGCTCTTGAAGATTCCGAAATAATAAAAGGTTTTGTAAAATGCAGAACTAAAGGTGGAATGATAGTAGATGTTTTTGGTATTGAAGCATTTTTACCAGGTTCGCAAATTGATGTAAAACCAATCCGCGATTACGATGTTTTTGTTGGGAAAACAATGGAATTTAAAGTTGTAAAAATAAATCAGGAATTTAAAAATGTTGTTGTTTCGCACAAAGCATTAATCGAAGAAGAATTAGAACAGCAAAAGAAAGATATTATTTCAAAACTTGAAAAAGGTCAGGTTCTCGAAGGAACAGTTAAAAACATTACATCTTATGGTGTGTTTATTGACTTAGGCGGAGTTGATGGATTAATTCATATAACCGATTTAAGCTGGGGAAGAATTTCACATCCGGAAGAGATTGTTAAACTTGATGCAAAAATAAATGTTGTTATTCTTGATTTTGACGATGACAAAAAACGTATTGCATTAGGACTAAAACAATTAACAACACATCCTTGGGAAGCTTTAGATGCTAACCTGAAAATTGGCGATAAATTAACCGGAAAAGTTGTAGTAATGGCTGATTATGGTGCTTTTGTTGAAATAGCACCTGGAGTTGAAGGATTAATTCACGTTTCGGAAATGTCATGGTCACAACATTTAAGAAGTGCCCAAGATTTTCTAAAAGTTGGGGATAATGTAGAAGCTATCATTTTAACATTAGACCGTGAAGAACGTAAAATGTCGCTCGGCATCAAACAACTTAAACCAGATCCTTGGTCTGATATTGACTCAAAATATCAAGTCAAAAGCAAACATACCGGCATAGTTCGTAATTTCACAAACTTTGGTGTTTTTGTAGAACTTGAAGAAGGTATTGATGGTTTAATTCATATTTCTGATTTATCGTGGACAAAGAAAATCAGACACCCTGCAGAATTCTGTTCAATTGGCGACAATATTGAAATTGTAGTTTTAGAAATCGATAAAGAAAATCGTCGTTTAAGTTTAGGACATAAACAACTCGAAGAAAATCCTTGGGATGTTTTTGAAACAATTTTTATTATAGATTCCGTTCACGAAGGAACTATTCTTACAGTTTCCGATAAAGGTGCAACCGTTGCTCTACCTTATGGTGTTGAAGGTTTTGTTACACCCAAAAATTTAGTTAAAGTAGATGGTTCGATAGCTGTTGTTGACGAAAAACTTGAATTTAAAGTAATTGACTTCTCAAAAGAAGGTAAAAAAATTATTTTATCACATACAAGAGTTTTTGAAGATACAAAAAAAGAAGAAACTCCAGCTAAAAAGAAACCAAGAAAACCTAAACAAGAACCGGCTACAAAAGCAGAAAAAACAACACTTGGTGATGTTACCGGATTAGCCGAATTAAAAGACAAAATGGAAAATTCTGAAAAAGAATCAAAAAAGAAAGAAAAAAATAATGAATAATAATTTCTTTTATTATTAAAAATATTATTATTTTTATACGATGGAATTTAGCATAGAAAACAAAGAAAATTATACCTTAGTTAAGGTATTAGTTGAGAAGCTGGATACACATATTGCTCCAGCCCTTAAATCGGAACTTGTTCTTGTTTCGGGCAATGGAGAAAAAAACATTATCCTCGACCTCAACAGTTGTCGCTATTGCGATTCAAGCGGACTTAGTGCAATTCTTGTTGCTAACAGACTTTGCAAGAACGCAAATGGAACATTCGTACTTACAGGTTTACAACCTGCAGTAGAAAGATTAATTACCATTTCGCAACTTGATACTGTTCTTAACATTTCGTACACGCTTGACAAAGCTGTTGAGTTGGTTGGAAAATAAATTTGTGTAAAAGCTTAAGTGGCTATTACTTTAACAATATTAGGCAGTAGCTCAGCTTTGCCTACATCTGAACGATTTACAAGTGCTCAAGTGCTTAATGTACATGAGCATTTGTATTTAATAGATTGCGGCGAAGGAACACAAATAAGGTTCAGACAATTAAAACTTCATTTTAATAAACTCAATCACATTTTTATAAGCCATTTGCATGGCGACCATTTTTTTGGAATTTTTGGGTTATTATCATCATTACAACTATTAGGAAGAAAAAACATATTGCACATATATTCTTTCCCGGGACTCGAAAACATAATTTTAAATACAACTAAATTATTTGGCGAAGAATTTTCGTTTCCCATCACATTTCATGATTTGCAAAATACTAAAAGCGAAATTTTATACAGCAATAATACTATTGAAATAACTTCGTTTCCTTTAAATCACAGAATACCAACATGCGGATTTGTGTTTCGCGAAAAACCAAAGCCATTTAATATTATTAAAGATAAAATTAATGAATATAATATTTCTGTAAATGAAATTCGAAACATAAAAAACGGGAGCGACCTTGTATTAGCTAACGGACAAGTAATTTTAAATAATGAATTAACACTGCCGGCAAAAAAAACATCTTCTTATGCTTATTGTTCCGACACAATTTATTCGCCAGAAATTGTTACATATATTAAAGGTGTAGATTTACTTTATCACGAAGCAACATTTTTAGACAATTATTTAGAAAGAGCTAAGTCCACATTTCATTCTACTGCAAAGCAAGCTGCTGAAATTGCAAAACTTGCCGAAGTCGGTAAATTAATAATCGGACACTATTCGGCACGGTATAAAATTCTTGACGAGTTTTTAGTTGAAGCAAAAAAAGTTTTTAACGAAACTGAACTGGCAACAGATGGATTAAAAATAATTATTCAATAAAAAATAAATTACTACATTAGTAAAATTAAATTTTAATAATATTTTACATGAAAAAATCTATCATTCTGCTAATTGCATTTTTAGCAATAGTAAATATTCAGGCACAGGACAAAAAAGATAAGGCAATTTTTAAACCTTCAAAAGCTGGTTTTTATCAAAATGTAATAATGAAAGATGCTACTGGTATTGAAGAAACTTCCAAACCAGCTACTCAAAAAAGATTTAAAGCCGATTTAGCTGGCAGAGATTTGCCAAACAAATTCGACATTTACAAATCGTATTGGCACAACTCCCCTGTTTCGCAAGGCAATGCAGGAACATGCTGGGCATTTTCAACAATATCTTACTTCGAATCTGAAGTTAATAGAATTACTAATCAGAAAGTTAAATTAAGCGAAATTTACATTGTTTATTGGGAATTTGTTGAAAAAGCTAAAGCTTATGTAGCTTCCCGCGGAAGCTCACTTTTCGACGAAGGAAGCGAAGCCAATGCTGTTACAAGAATATTCAAATTATATGGCGATGTCCCTTTAGAATCATATACCGGTTTAATTGGAGGGAAAAAATACCATTCACACGTTCAAATGAAAGCCGAAATGGATGCATATCTGAACTCTGTTAAAACATCAAATGCGTGGAACGAAGAAGAAGTTTTATCAACAATAAAATCAATTTTGAATCATTACCTTGGAACACCTCCCACCGAAGTTTTAGTTAATGGTAAAAAACTAACTCCAAAACAATATCTGTCTGATGTTTTAAAAATTATTCCTGACGATTACGTTGATATTTTATCAATAATGCAAGAACCATATTATCAAAAAGTTATTTATGATGTACCTGATAATTGGTGGAAGAGCAAAGATTATTACAACATTCCTTTAGACGAATTTATTTCTACTTTACGCAGTTGTATCGAAAATGGTTATACTGTTGCTATTGGAGGCGATGTATCGGAAGCAGGATTTGATTCCGAAACACAATGCGCAATTATTCCATCTTTTGATATACCCGCAAATTCTATTAATGATGAAGCTCGTCAATTTCGTTTTTCTAACCAAACAACTACCGACGACCATGGAATTCACCTTGTTGGGTTTGTTGATTATAAAGGTGAACGTTGGTATTTAATTAAAGATTCCGGTTCGGGTTCGAGAAATAATGACCCAAATGCAAAAGAATTTGGTTATTATTTTTTCCGCGAAGATTTTGTAAAACTAAAAATGATGAATTTTACTGTTCATAAAGATGCGGTAAAAGAACTTCTTAAAAAGTTTAAAAATTAAATAGTAAATGCTCGAAATATTCGAGCATTTTTTTTATTTTTATGAAAAATTTATTTTTATGAAAAATAAAATAGTTTATTTTATTATGTTGTTTTGTTTTTTGAACTACAATAACATTTTTGCACAATCTGTAAATCAAGACACATTACAAAAGATTGCTTTAAACTTTTATTTATCAAATAACTCACATATAAAAAAGAGTGATGTTAAAATTAAAAATACAGAAATTATTAAATCAAATGAAAATATTCCATTATACTGCATTTACGACATTAAACCTAAAGGTTTTGTAATTGTTTCAGCACAAAAAAACGTGTTCCCAATTTTAGGTTATTCATTTGATAATGGTTATATAAACGACGAAAACAATCTAAATTTTAAATATTGGATGAATAATTATAAAAAGCAGATAAATATTGCAATACAAAATAATAAAATTGTTACTAATAAAATCAAAGAAGATTGGAATTACTACCAGAATATTAGAACAAATAACATAAAAGAAAAATCTATTGCACCATTATTAACAAGCACTTGGAATCAAGATAAATATTATAACGAATTATGCCCAGCCGACATAGCGGGTCCAGATGGGCATACTTATGCAGGATGCGTTGCTACAGCTATGGGGCAAATTATGTTTTATTATCGTTGGCCCTTAACAGGTATTGGTTCATACACATATATTCATCCAACTTATGGAACTATTTCAGCCGATTTTCAAAATACAAGCTATCTTTGGAATACTATGGCTAATAACTTAACATTAAGCAACCTTGAAGTAGCAAAATTATTATTTCATATAGGTGTATCAGTTGATATGGATTATGGTCCAAATGGTTCGGGTATGTGGAATCACAAGGCAGCATTTTCATATAAAAATTATTTTAAATATTGTGCACAAACCCGTTATATTTTCAGAGACAGCACTACATTAAGTTGGGATAGTTTAATAATAACAAATCTAAATAATAATAAACCGCTTTATTATGCTGGTTGGGAAGATACTACATTTACATCAGGTCATGCTTTTGTTTGCGATGGATACCAATCAAATACTTTTTTCCATTTTAATTGGGGCTGGGGCGGAAGTAATGATGGATTTTATTATCTCGACCAATTAAACCCGAGCG
>JAVHRE010000461.1:0-8447 GCA_036171495.1 Bacteroidales bacterium | reverse complement strand
ATTTTATTTTTTAATCAACAGTCAATTGTTAATTTTGCGTAACATCAGTTATTAAAAACAATTTTAAAACATTATTTTTTCTTTTGCAACAATATTTTTATTTAACTTTAATGTTATGAAGTAAGTTCCTGAACTTAAATTTTTCTTATTTAACAACACAGAATGTTCTCCTTCATTCAGGTTCTCATTTAAAATTCGGTAAATATTTTTTCCTTGAATATCAGTCAAATTAATTGATACATATCCTGAAAAAGGTATATTAAAGTGAATTGTTGAAACATTAGTTACAGGATTTGGTTCTGCATTTAATTCATAATTAAAACCCTTATTAACATTATTAATCCAAAGTGTAGTAACATTTGAAAACTCTGAAGTGTTGCCATTCAAATCGGTTGCAGTACAAACTAATTGGTCAACACTTGTAATGCCCGAAACTGTATCTGTCCAACTACTTGAAATATCAGCAAAACAAGAACCAAGAAAAACTTTCCCCTGTGCATTACCAATTCCGTTTATATCAGCTTTAAAAATTTCTATTCTGCAACCATTAGGAGTGGAGTTGTTTAAAGTTCCGGAAATAATCCAATTTGTAGTTGAAGGAATATTATAAAATGAAATAATGTCGGGAAAATTCATTAAATTGTTTGGACCCGTATCGCCGTCGCCATTATCATTTGGAGTCGGACCTTGCGGAAACAAGTCAATGCCCATTGCCTGATTTGCAAAAATTGAGTTCGATAGAATAGAATTATAAAGTTCAGCCGGTGTCATAATTGTAACGCCATTGCCACCATTATAAGCAATAATATTTCCCTTTCCCGGAAGTCCGATAAAATTATATTTTGGACCTTCGCCAATTCTTATACCATCAAGTTGATTGCCAATTGGGAAATTACCGGTGATGTCGGTTCCTATTTTATTATTTATTACAAAGTTACTATCGGTTCCTGCAAGATGAATATCAATTCCCATTTGCAAATTTCCGGATATAACATTATTATCAATAGTGTGCAAAAAAGGTGTCCCGTCAATAACAATTCCATTAGCATTTGGCAAGGCTGCGGTTCCTGTATAATCGGTACCAATCAGATTTCCAACAATAGTATCTTTAACTGTACTGAAATTATAAATAAAAACTCCGTAACCGGAATTTCCCGACAAAAGATTTCCTGCACCAGCAATTCTTCCACCTAAAGTATTATAGCTTGCTCCATCGTCGAAAAGAACGCCATAAGTATTAGGAATGCTATAAGTGCCGGTGGTATCAGTTCCGACATAATTTCCTGCAATAATATTATAATTGCAACCGGCTCCAAACACAGGAATTCCATAAGCATCATTTCCGGCAACATAATTTCTTTCGGCAGGAGTGGAACCGCCAATTAAATTATATTTCGATGTTCCTTCTATACTTATTCCATCATAGTTTCGTAAAGCAGCGTTTCCATTTCTGTTTAGTCCTACAAAATTTCCTTGAATAGTGTTATAATTAGAATGTACAACACGAATTCCAACATGATTATTTCCTGAAACTATATTTCGCATTGCAATAGTGTTTCCTCCAATTAAATTATTGTGTGGTCCGCTTAAAATATAAATACCATGAGTGTTTCCAAGAGTGTCGGTAGCATTATAATTACATCCGATATAGTTTCCTTGTATAATATTATTTTGTGCATTTGTTCCCGATACCTGAATTCCAACTACATATCTGCCAATAATAAATCCTTTTATTGTAACACCGGACACATCATAAACATGAAATGCAAAATCTGCCCAAGGTTGGTTATTTCCATCAAGCATAATTTCGGGACCATAAACATTTGTATTTCCTGCAAAAACAGTTTGTGAAGTTCCATCAATTAAAATATTGCTATGTGTTATTATTGGTAATTTTGATGTTTGTGATATTGTCCAAATTCCTTGTGAGCTATTATATCCGGCATCTGTAGTCGGAATATTGAAATTAATTATATGACTGCCGGGATACGCATTTGCATTTGTTATAGCTTGCCTAAGTGAACCGGCACCAGCATCGTTGGTATTTGTTACAACAAAGGTGTTGGAATATACAAAATTTGTTAATAAGATTAAAAAAAATAAGATTACAATTCTCATAATTTAACGAGTTTATATTTTGTAATTTGTTTATTTTCTGATACTATGCTCAAAAAATATATTCCAGAAGTTAATTTTTCTATATTAATTGAAGTGCCAATGTTTGTTTTTTGATTGATTAATTCACGTCCTGTGCAATCTGTTAGAATTAATTCGGAATTTTCAGTCAGCCCATTTACATAAATGTAATCTTTAGATGGATTTGGAAAAACGCTGATGTTATTATTATTTATTTTGTTTATTGTAGTAATAATATTTGAATTAAGTGCAAATTCAGAAGTATTGCCATTTAAATCGGTTGCGGTAGCTGTAACAATATCCGAAGAAGTTAAACCACTACAATTAAAAGTCCAGTTGCCAAAACTATCAACTGTAGTTGAACCTAAATATGTAATTGCATCGCCATGATTAAAAGTATTAGCTCCATCTGATTTAAAAAATTCAATTTTTATACCTGCAGGACCGCTGTTTATATTATAATCAATAGTGCCATTAAAAAAAGTGTTTCCACTGCCGTTATCATAAACTACGCTTGAAATGACAGGGTAATTCATTAACTCGTTGCATCCCTGGTCGCTGTCTCCTATGTCGTTTGGGTTAACTCCAAAAGGAAATAAATCAATTCCCATTTGATTGTTGTTATAAATTATATTAGCCGAAAAAGTGTTGTACTTTGAATTTATGTCGGAAATTACAATTCCAACAGTATCGTTAAATGCAATAATGTTTCCTTTAGTCGGCTCGCCAATTATATTATATTTTGATTTGTTACTGATAATAATTCCAGCTGCACCGTTTCCAAGCGGAGACGTGCCATCGCTTGCTGTTCCAATTTTATTGCTGTAAACAGTATTACTGTCGCTTCTTTCGTATAACAATATGCCACCAAATTTATTTCCGCTTATTAAATTGTTTTCTATGTTGTTTTTTGATGGGAGAGTGGCAAAACCAATTCCGTTGTAATTTGGTAATGCAATATTTCCGGTAATATCAGTACCAATGTAATTTCCAATAATATTGTTATACATGGTACTTGAATCGGCAACTTCAATACCATCAAACAAATTGCCCGATATTATATTTCTATCGGAAGGTGTTGTGCCTCCAATAACATTATACTTTGTGCCTCCGCCCAAAATAACTCCAATCTGATTTGGAACAATATCGGTTCCCGCAGCATTTATACCTATTTTATTGCCTTTTAGTTCATTGTAATATGTTCCGGTTGTAACTATAAAAATCCCATAAGCAAGATTACCCGATAACACATTGTTTATTATTGGATTATGGCTTGCTCCACCATCAACACAAATTCCGGTAGCGTTGGGTAAGGCAACATTTCCGGTTTTGTCAACGCCAATATAATTTCCAATGCAACTATTGTAAGGTGAATTACCATAATAAATAAGTCCATAAACACGGTTGCCTGAAATTATATTTCCTTCATTTGCATTATATCCGCCAGC
Source organism: Bacteroidales bacterium (assembly GCA_036171495.1). GTDB lineage: Bacteria > Bacteroidota > Bacteroidia > Bacteroidales > GWA2-32-17 > GWA2-32-17. The sequence continues at coordinate 4,863 of JAVHRE010000461.1, read as the reverse complement.
AATATTGTGGGCAGCATTTGAATTAAAATACAAACCATTTCCTTGAATAAGTGTATCATTAGAAAATTTAAAAGTTCCCAATCCTGTAGAATCTGTTCCGATATAATTTCCTTTAACAATATTGCTATCTGAAGCTTCCATACAAATACCCATTTCTAAATTAGCAGAAATAATATTTCTTTCGCCTGCTGTGGTTCCTCCAACTATATTAAAATTAGCATTGCTGAAAATATAAATGCCGGTTTGATTACTAAGTGCATTCATTCCGCTTTTATCGGTTCCAATATAATTTCCTTTTATAATGTTATTTCTTGTTCCATAATAAGCCATAGCAATTCCGGCAAGATGATTTCCCGAAATAACATTTTTTTCGCCATAAGTTGAGCCACCAATAATATTATTGCTCGAACCACTTATTAAAATGCCATTGCCATTCGGTATGGAATCGTTGCCATTTATATTTGTTCCAATAAAATTTCCTTTTATAGTGTTATTTGTTGCGAAACTTCCCAAAATTGAAATGCCTCCATCGGTATTACCTGAAATAATATTTCGTTCAACCAACGAACTACCGCCAATAATATTATTATATGAATCGCTGATTGCAATTCCATAATAATTTGAAATTGTATCTGAAACTGTAACCGCATTTATGTTAACTCCAATAAAATTGCCTTTTATAATATTATCATGCGATATGTTGTTATTAATAGCAACACCTGCATATCCGTTTCCCGAAATATAATTTCTTTGTGATATTAAAGTTCCTCCAACTGTATTGTTAGAAGCTGAATCTATTGCAACACCATAATAATTGGGAATTCTGTACATTCCTGTTCTATCTGTTCCAATTTTATTTCCCTGAACAATGTTTGAATTTGAAGTTCTTAATCCTATACCGGCAGTTGTATTACCCGAAATCAAATTATTTATAATTATATTTCCTGTAGCTCCTCCATAGCAGGCAACTCCAATTTCGTTTGGAGAAGCGGAAGTTCCATCGAAATTTACTCCAAAGTAACAGTCAGAAACAATACATGAACCACTTGGATATGTTAAATATTTTGTAATAAAAACTCCCATCTGAAAACCATTAATTATCATCCCTTTTACTGTTCCACCTGAAAGTGGAAAACCTAATCCAAATAAAAGATTTGTTGTGCTTTTTAAACAAATTTCTGGTCCATTGGGATTTGTGTTTCCGGGCTGGCTTGTGCCGTCAACAGTAACACTTAGGCTTGCTATGTATGGCAATAATGAGGTTAATGTAATTGTATAAACTCCAGTTGTTGCATTATAATTTGGATCAGAAGTCGGAATATTAAAAACAATATTGTCGGCATCATACGCATTTGCATTTGCCGAAGTAATTGCCTGCCGCAATGAACCTGCTCCAGCATCATAGGTGTTTGTAACTGTAAATGTAGCTGCATGTGAAAATTCACAAAACAATAAGATGAAAAAAGCAAATGTTGTTCTCATGGTTTATATATTTATTGCAAAGTTATAATTATTTTCGTTTTTCTCTTGTACATATTTTTATTCACGTTTATTTAGTGTTTGCAAGAAAACGTCAATTTTTGCGTTATTCTCGTTTTAAAAACCAGTCATTTCGCTTAGGCGGAACTCCTGATTTTTAAAGCATCGTCCCGTCTAAGCGGGAGAACTTGACGTTTTCTTTACAAACACAGAGTTTTCTTTCTAACACTATGTAATCTGTGGCAAATATTATTTTTTTCGTTAATCGTAAATATTTTTTGTAAGTTTGAATTTATTTTGTTTATCGTTTTATAAAAATTTTATATATGAATATCAGATTATTTACAACATCATTGTTTCTGTTTTTCATTTTCAATGGGATAAGCCAAAGCGTTGAGTGGAAAAAACCAGTTGTCGAAAAATATGTTTTAGAAAACGGATTAACCGTAATTTTAAACGAAGACCACACACGTCCAATTGTTTACGGTATTGTTGTTACAAAAGCTGGTTCAAAAAATGACCCTGCCGATGCTACAGGAATGGCTCATTATCAGGAACACATGCTTTTTAAGGGAACCGATAAATTAGGAACAACAGATTGGGCTTCGGAAAAACCACATATAGATAAAATATTTGCTTTGTACGAAGAGTTAGGAAAAACAACCGACATAGACAAACGTAAAGAAATTCAACAAAATATAAATAGCGAATCGTTAGAAGCCAACAAATATGCTATTCCTAACGAATTAGATAAAATCATTAAAAGTATTGGCGGTATAGATTTAAACGCAAACACCAGTCCCGACAGAACCGTTTTTCATAATGCCTTTCCTCCAAACCAAATGAATAAATGGTTAGAAATTTATAGCGAGCGTTTTATAAATCCTGTGTTCAGAAGTTTTCAATCGGAATTAGAAGTTGTTTACGAAGAAAAAAACTTGTATTCCGATATGTTTCAAGCAAAACTTTTTGATGAATTTAATAAAAAATTCTTTAAAAACCATCCTTATGGTCAGCAACCAGTTATTGGAACAATAGACCATCTAAAAAATCCTTCACTTAACAAAATGTTTAATTTTTTTCAGACTTATTATGTTGCAAACAATATGGCACTTGTACTTTCGGGCGATTTTAATACTAAAGAAACTCTTGAATTAATTAAAGAAAAATTTGGCAAATGGAGAAAAGCCACTTTACCAGAACCCAAAATATGGAAAGAAGAACAATTTAATGGTCGTGAGTTTGTTGAAATGAATTTGTCGCCAATAAAACTTGGGATGTTAGGTTTTAGAACTGTACCAGCCGGCGATAAAGATGAAGTTGCAATTGAAGTTTGTAACGGAATTTTATCAAATGAAAATCAAACAGGATTATTGGATAAATTAACAATTGACCATAAATTACTTGCTGCTCAGGCATTTTCAATGGATTATAACGATTATGGTCAAACTATTTTGTTTATTGTTCCGAAAATTATTGGACAAAAATTAGAAGATGTCGAATCGCTTGTTATGCAAAAACTTGACGACTTACGAAAAGGCAATTTCGACGATTGGCTCATAGAAGCTATTAAAGCAGAACTTTACCGTGATTTTATGCACGAAATGGAGAACGTAGAAAACCGTTCTATGTTTTTTGCTGAATTGTTTGGCAGAAATCAGGATTTCGAAGAGGCTTTCACAATTCCGGATAAAATTAATTCTATTACTAAGCAGGATGTTATTAATGCTGCAAATAAATATTATGGAAGTAATTATCTTGCTTTTTATTCCAGAATGGGATTTCCTAAAAAAGAAAAAATTGACAAGCCGGATTTCAAACCTGTTATTTCAAATACCGATGCTAAATCTGAATTTGGAAAACATCTTGATTCAATTCCTTCAAATCCGATTAATGAAAAATTTGTTGATTTTAGAGCCGATGTTGAATATAACCGTATAAAAAAAGGTATAACAATATATCAAACAAAAAATCCTTATAACGATATTTTTTCACTTACTATAAAATATGGAATGGGCGAAGCTTACCATCAACTTTTAAATAATGCAACTCAATTAATTGATTTATGTGGAACAAAAGATTATAAAGTATCTGAATTAAAAAATGAGTTTAGCAAAATTGGTTGCACCTACAGTATTAGCAGTAACAAAGATTACACAATTGTTGAACTTGAAGGAAAAGAATCGCAATTAAAACCTGCTTTAATATTGTTAGGAAAGTTAACGCATAACCCAGTATGTGAGCCAAATAAACTTGACGTTATTATAGATGGCGAAAAATCGAACAGAAAAATTGAAAACGACGAACCCAATAATGTTGCCGATGCACTTTTTCAGTGGCTCAAATATAAAGACAAATCGAATTTAATTGCTCGCCCAACATTAAAAGAGCTTAAAAAAGTTGGTGCCGATTCTTTGATTTCTGTTTTTAAACTCGCAACAAACTTTGAAGCCGAAGTGCATTATGTTGGCAATTTGCCATTTAACGAAGTAAGTTCTGAACTTAAAAATGATTATGGCTTTGCCGACCGCCCAACTCCTTCGCTTGCTCCCTCTAATTTAGAAGTAACAAAGTACAACGAAAATACAGTTTTTTTAGTTGATAAACCAAAAGCATTGCAAAGCAAAATATACTTTTTAATAAACGAAAAGCCATTTTACAACGACGATGAGCCATATATTGATGCATTTAACATGTATTTTGGTGGCGATTTTTCGGGACTTGTTCTTCAGGAAGTAAGAGAATTCAGGTCTTTGGCTTATTCTGCCGGAGCACGTTATGCCATACCTCAACAATCGGGTAAAGATGCTGTATTTTTTGGATATATCGGAACACAAAGCGATAAAACTAATGAAGCAATAAACATATTCGATTCGCTTGTTAGAAAGATGCCATTGAAACCCGAAAGAATGAGCATGTTTAAAGAATATTTAGTTCAATCGTCAATTGCCGAACATCCCGATTTTAGAAAATTAAGCCAATCTATTGCAAAATGGAAATTATTAGGTTATAAAGAAGACCCATCTGAATCGAAAATCCCTGTTTATTACGAACTTACTTTTGATGATATTAAGAAATTCTCCGACGAAAATTTAAAATCGAAACCAATGGTTATTGGCATTGTTGGCGACGCTAAACGAATAGACCAAAAACAATTAGCAAAATATGGTAAAGTAATTAAGATTAAACAGAAATCGCTGTTTAGGAATTAGTTAAAAGTATCTTTAAAAACTATTTAGAGTTTGTCCGTAATGTTCATTCGGAGCGTAATTGCGAAGAGGTACGACGAAACAATATACTAACTACAAGTACTTTAAGATTGCTTCGTGCCTACCAATGACAAGTTTTTAATATACACATATTCAGGCAGTTATTTTTTGTATT
>JAVHRE010000460.1:0-8464 GCA_036171495.1 Bacteroidales bacterium | reverse complement strand
AAGAAGGCGATATTGAACTTTTAGAAGCTATTTCTGAAACAGCAAACGAAGCTTCGCTTTGTGCTTTAGGTAAGACTGCACCTAATCCGTTTTTAAGTACGTTGAAATATTTTAGAGCTGAATATGAGGCACATATCAAAGAGAAGAGATGCCCTGCATTATACTGCAAAGAGTTAATTAAGTATTATATTGAACCGGAAAAGTGTGTGGCTTGTATGCTCTGCTTTAAAAAATGTCCTGTTAATGCTATAGATGGAGCAAAGAAAAAGATTCATGTAATTGACCAGAGTATATGCACAAATTGTGGTACTTGTTTCGAAGTTTGTCCTGCTAAATTTGGAGCTGTAAAAAAAATATCTGGAGAAGATATTCCGGCTCCTATTTCAGAAGAAAAAAGAGTTCTAATATAATACTTATTATAAAAAATGAAATACGTAAATATTCAGATAGACGGAAAAGAAATTTTAGCACAGGAAGGAATTACAGTTCTTGAAACAGCTCAAAAAAATGGAATTTATATTCCTAATTTATGTTTCCATGAAAAACTAATTCCTTTTGGTGGCTGTCGTTTATGTATTGTTGAATTGATTAGTAATAATTCTTCAAAACTCGTTGTTTCATGTGTTTACCCGGTAGAAGAGAACTTGGTTGTAAGAACAAGAACTGAAAAAATAGATAGGATTCGTAAAACTATTTTAGAATTATTGCTTGCTCATGCACCTAATTCATTGCAATTACAAGATTTGGCAAGAGAATATGGTGCCGACAAAAACCGTTTTGAAAAAGAAGCGTCATTTTGCGTTCACTGCGGATTATGTGTAAGATATTGTGCCGAAGTAAAAAAATTAAACGCGGTTGGATTTATTGACCGGGGAATAAATAAAGAAATAAGTTTTATTCCAGAAATTGCTTCTAAAGAGTGCAACGCCTGCAAAGAATGTTTTCCGCTTTGCCCGACATCTTATCTTCAGGCAGCTTTTGTATTAATTGAAAGTCTTGCATTTCCAACAGAAACTCCGTAATTTGTATTTGCACCTTGGTACTTGAACCTTGGTATTTATATTTTGGAATTTGGTATTTGAAATTTGGTTCCGATAGCCACCTGATTAGCGGTAAATCCATACCTCGACCTTCACTTCTACCTTTCTTTAAACTTTAGCCCTTTAACTTTTACCTTTTCATGTTAACAAGCATATTTTTTTCACATAAATATCATGTTTTTGTAAATTTTAATGTAAATTTGAACTCAAATATTTAATGCCTTACTTTATTATCTATGAGTATCAACGACTTGAATTATTTTTTCGAACCAAAATCTGTTGCTTTAATAGGTGCATCAGTTAAAGAGTTATCAATAGGAAATGTAATAATAAAAAACCTGCTTCATTATGGTTATACCGGTCCTATTTACCCTATAAATCCAAAAGTTGATAATATTCGCGGCTTAAAAGCTTATCCATCAATACTTGATGTTCCTGGCGAAGTTGATTTAGTGAACATTGTTATTCCACCTGCATTAGTTCCAGAAGAAGTTGAAAACTGTGGTAAAAAAGGCGTAAAAGCAATAATTATTAATACCGCTGGTTTTAAAGAAATGGGCGAAAATGGTAAAAAACTCGAAGAAGATTTTCTCGCCCGGGCAAAAAAATATGGTATGCGTATTATTGGTCCAAATTGCCAGGGAACAATTAATTCTAATCCAAAATTTAAAACTTATTGCAATTTTACTTTTACTTTTCCCGAAGATGGTTTTATTTCTGTAGTTGCACAAAGTGGCGGTGTTGGAGCTGTGATAATGCAGGCATTTTACGATTGGGGAATTGGAATAAGAATGTACACATCAAATGGTAATGCTTCCGATGTTTCTATTCCTGAAATTATTCAGTATTATGGAAACGACGAAAAAACAAGAGCTATTGTTTTATATGTCGAAAGTCTTACCAATCCTAAAGAATTTATGGACATTGCTTCTGAAGTTACTGCAAAAAAACCTATTCTTGCAATGACAGCAGGACGTACAGAAAAAGGTGCAGAAGCCTCGCGTTCTCATATTGGCGGTTTAGCCGGAAGCATCTCGATGGAAGTTGTTTTTAAAAAGGTCGGAATATTATCATTTAATAATCTCGAAGATTTGTGTAACGCCGCAGTAGCTTTCGCTTACCAGCCAATTCCCAAAGGAAATAAAGTTGGTGTAATTACAAATACCGGCGGACCAGCTGTTATTGCTATTGATGAGTTGTCAATTAATGGATTAGAAATTCCACAACTTTCACAAAGTGCAAAAGCTCTTTTAAAAACCACAATGCTCGAACAGGCATCAATTAATAATCCCCTTGATGTTGTTGCTACAGCCGGGGCATCTCATTTTAAATCTGCTTTTGAAGTAATGCTCAATGAAAAAAATATAGATAGCATTTATGTGAACTTTGTTACACCTCCTTTTGTTGATTGCGAAAGCGTTGCCCGCGAATTTGCCGAAGCATCAAAGAAAAACATAAAGCCCATTATTTGTAATTATATGACTGACAAGAAAAAATGGCAAGAAACTTCTAACATTTTAAAACAAGGGTCAATTCCATGTTTCGATTTTGCCGAAACTGCAGCAAAAGCATTGGCAGCAATGGTAAAATACAATGCGTTACGTTCTAAAAACAAAGGCGAAATAAAAAATTATACCGATACGCATTCAAATATTTCACGAGAAATTATTGAAAAAGCTAAATTAGAAAAACGTGAAGTGCTTACTGCTTTTGAAGTTTATTCAATTTTAAATGCTTATAATATTCCACTTTCCGATTGGGCTGTTGTTAAAACTGCCGAAGAAGCTGTTTTTGCTGCAACTAAGATTAGTTTTCCGGTTGTAATAAAAGCCGATTCCGAAAAAATTATTCACAAAAGCGATGTCGGTGGTGTTGCATTAAATATTTCTAACAACGAGCAAGTTTTAAAAGCAGTTCAGGAAATGCAGCAAAAATTTAAAGTAAATAATTTAAAATTCTTTATCCAAAAACAGCAACCAAAAGCTATCGAATTAATTGTTGGAGCTAAAAAAGAGCAAGGGTTAGGACATTTAATTATGTTTGGTTTGGGCGGAATATTTGTCGAAATATTTAAAGATGTTACATTTAATATTGCACCTATTTCAAATACCGAAGCCATTGAAATGCTCGAAAACATAAAAGCCGTAAAATTAATTAATGGCTATAGAGGAAGCGAAGGGGTAAATAAAAGTATGTTGTCAGATGTTTTACAACGTGTTTCAAAATTAGTTACCGAAAATCCCGAAATAAAAGAATTGGATATTAATCCTATATTTGCATATAAAGATAAGGTTTGTGCTGTTGATGCAAGAATAATTTTATAAATATAAACAATGAACATCGAACTAAAAACAATGAACAATAAACAGAAATAAGAAAGAAATAAATAGAAACACCTTTTTGTCATGTTGAGTGATTAGCGAAACATCTTTTTTTAAATGCACTTTATGAGAAATACATTGAAATAAATAGAAATAATTTGTGAAAACAGAAAAACAATAGTCATTCAATTGTATGACAACTGTATGACAACTGTATGACAACTGTATGACTATAAAAAATATTGAATATTGATTAACGAATAATGAACATCGAACGATAAACAAAGAACATTAAATAAAAATTTAATTATGGAAACAAAAAAACACTCTATCGGAATAATTGGATTAGGTCCTATTGGACAAACATTAGCAGTTCATTTTGTTGAAGCTGGTTGTGAAGTTGCAATAACCGACCTTGACCGCGAAAAACTTAATCTTATTAGAAATTCCGGAATAGAAATAACCGGGAAAATTGAGAAAAAAGCTTATTTTAAACATGTTTATAATTCAATTGCTGAACTTCTCGAACATGATTTTGACCTTTTAATTTGTGCCGTAAAAGCATATCATGTTGATGGAATTTTAGACGAACTTGAAAAAAGCAAAAAGAAAGACTTGTTTTTGTTAAGTGCTCAAAATGGAATTGATATAAGAAAAAAATATGTTAATCATTTTGGTAATTCACGAATTTTTAGAATGGTAGTGAATTTTGCCGGTAACCTTCAATCGCCAAATATTGTTAGTATGAGTTTCTTTAATCCTCCAAATTATATCGGTTCTGTTGATGATTCACAAAAAGAATTAGCCCAATGGATTGCCGATACACTATCAAGTGTAAACTTAGAAACTAAAAAAGCCGATTCTTTTGTTATTGCCGATAAAATATGGGAAAAAACTATTTTGAATGCTGCATTAAGTCCACTTTGTGCAATATCTAAACTTACAATGAAAGAAGCAATGGACCACCCTGATACGCTTGAAATTGTTGAACAAATTTTATACGAAGCTGTTGAAGTTGCTAAAGCCGAAGAAATTAAATTGCCTGATAATTTTGTAAAGCTTGGAATCAGATATTTAGAAGCCGCTGGAAACCACATGCCCTCTTTAGCTGTTGATTTAATTAGTGGCAGAGAAACCGAAATTAATTATATGAATGGTAAAATTGTTGAATATGGTAGAAAACATTACATTCGAACTCCTTTAAATCTTACTTTTACAAACCTTGTTAATGCTATAACTCATAAAAATGGAAATTGTAAAAAAAAATAAAAACTCAAATTATAACATATCAAAGTACATGAAGTCTGTATAGTTTAACTAAAAAAACACTCTCAATATTTTGCAGGTGAAAATAATAATATATATTTTTGAATAAATTAAAAATTATGAGTACAATAATTATTGAAACAAAAAACGAAACAGTTGCTTTAGCTTTAATTAATTTTTTAAAGACATTAGATTTTAAGGCTAAACTTAAAAATACAACAAAGAAAAAAGAAGTAATACTACCAATCGAACCAGCAAATGATGATGCAGATTTTATGGCATTAGCCGGTATATGGGAAGGGAAAAATATTACCTTACACCAATTAAGAGAAAAAGCATGGGGAGACAGATTATGAATAACAATTATATTCTTTGCGATACAAATATTTTTATTCATCTTTTTATTAATGACAAACCTACCATTGAAAAATTATCAGCCATTGGAACACAAAATATTTTAATGCCGGCTATTACAAAAATGGAATTGTATAAAGGCATGAGCAATAAAAAAGAATTGACTGAGATGAAAAAGAAAATTTCAAATTACTCTGTATTGAAATTTAATGAAGATGTTTCTAAAATTGCTATTGACTTAATTGAAAAATATCATTTGAGTAATAACTTGTGTATTCCTGATGCTATAATCGCTGCTTCGGCATTAGCTTTTGACTTGACATTATTTACATACAATATAAAAGATTTCAAACATATTGAAAATATTAAATTATTAAACCTTTAAAATTAAATATTAAGAAAATACATTATCAAAAAATAAATAAATTTAGACCTTAAGGTCTTTTAAATAATAAAAAAACATGGAAAATAAAATGTACTCATGGCAAATGGCTGAATTAAAAGCCGATTTTAAACTTGTAGAAAGTCAAATTCCTGAATTGCTTGATGGCGAAGCAATTGTTAAAATTGCAGGATGCGGTGTTTGTCATACCGATTTAAGTTTCTGGTATTTTGGAGTAAAAACAAAAAAAGAATTGCCACTAACTTTAGGTCACGAAATTAGCGGAACTGTAATTGCCGGACCAACCAAGTGGCTCGGAAAAAATGTAATTATTCCTGCCGTTTTACCTTGTGGCGAATGTGAACTTTGCAAAAAAGGACGCGGTAATATTTGTCAAAAACAACTTATGCCGGGCAATGATTTTAATGGTGGATTTGCTTCGCACATTAAAGTTCCTGCAAAATATCTTTGTTCGGTTCCATCCAAAGTTTTAGAAAAATATTCGCTTCAGCAATTGTCGGTTATTGCAGATGCAATTTCTACTCCATATCAGGTTGTTAAAAAATCTGAACTTCAATCTGGTGATTTAGCTATTGTTATTGGAATTGGTGGCGTTGGGATTTACGCTGCTTTAATTGCCAAAATTTTAGGAGCAAAAGTTATTTCTTTAGATATTGATGACGATAAACTTAATAATGCGAAACAAAATGGAATTGATGCAACGCTTAATGTTAAAGGATTAGACATTAAAACAGTAAAAGATTCGGTAAGAGAAATTGCTAAACAAATCGGAGCATCACGCTTTGGCTGGAAAATTTTTGAAGTTTCCGGAACTAAAGCAGGACAAGAACTTGCATTTAATTTAATTACTTTCACATCTACTTTATCAATTGTTGGCTTTACTATGGATAAAACAGAAGTAAGACTAAGTAACTTAATGGCTTTTGATGCTAAACTTATTGGCACTTGGGGATGTAAACCTGAACTTTATCCCGAAGTTGTTGAACTAATTTCAAGCGGAAAATTAAAAATTGCTCCTTTTATTGAAACTTTTCCAATGTCTAAAATAAATGAAGTTTTTAAAAATACTTTAGAACATCAATATAAAAAACGTTCAATATTAGTCCCCGATTTTAATTAAACAATAAACTTTTTGTCCCCCTTGTGCGTTAGCTTGTGTGTAAGCGAAGGGGGTAGGGGGATGAAGCAATGCTTTTTTAAACATAGAACAATGAACGGTATAAAGGTAAAGGGTATAAAGGTAGAACGTGAACGTGAAACAATAAACAAATTCTTTTTGTCATGTTGAGTGATTAGCGAAACATCTTTTCTTCAAATAATGAACAGAGAACGTGGAACAATGAACATAAAACTTTTTTAAACAATAAATAATCATAAATCTTAAATTTTAAAATTATGTTAGCAAGTCACAATTTAGTAGAAACAACTTTCAAAGAAATAATCTTTGAAAAACGTCCTGCAAAAGACAAAAAAGGTAATCCTATTGAGGGACTTTTCAATGCTTGGATAATTATTAATAATCCAAGTCAGTATAATTCTTATACAACAAGTGCTGTAAAAGAAATAATTATAGCAATGCGTGAAGCATCAAACGACAGAAGCGTTGTTGCCGTGGTATTTACAGGTGTTGGCGATAAAGCATTTTGTACCGGTGGAAATACCAAAGAATATGCAGAATATTACTCAGGAAATCCACAGGAATACAAACAATATATGCGTTTATTCAACGATATGGTTTCTTCAATTTTAATGAACGACAAACCAGTAATTTGCCGCGTAAACGGAATGAGAATCGGTGGCGGTCAGGAAATTGGAATGGCTTGCGATTTTTCTATTGCACAGGATTTAGCTCGTTTCGGACAAGCCGGACCAAAACACGGATCTGCTCCAATTGGTGGTTCAACTGATTTTTTGCCTCTTTATGTTGGAATTGAAAATGCAATGTATTCTTGTACTGTTTGCGACCCATGGTCAGCTCACGAAGCCATGCGTTTTGGTTTACTTACAGAAGTTGTTTCGGCTCTTAAAGTTAATGGCAAATACGTAGCAAATCCATTAGTTGTTGTTGACAAATGGGTTGACGCTCAAGGTCAAATTGTTTATGGAAAATCAAAAACCGGTGATGACTTAACAAAGGGTAAAGAAATTATGAAATCGGGAGTTGTTGATTTAACTGCTTTAGACGAAGCTGTTGAAAAATGTTGCACCAAATTGCTTTATACCATGCCAAACTGTTTGAGCAAAACACTTAATACTTTAAGGGTACACAAACTTGTTTTCTGGGATATGAATAAAGAAAGCCATAGAGATTGGTTAGCATTAAATATGACCACAGAAGGAAAAGCAGGTTTCCGTGCTTTTAACGATGGACCAAAAGATAACCGTGAAGTAAATTTTGTTAAAATTCGCCAACTTTTAGCACAGGGACACGAATGGAATGATGAATTAATTGAAGTTACATCACCTAATTATCAAAAAGTTTAAAAAAATAAAAAAGTTCTATGTTCTTTGTTCTACGTTCAACAAAATACTTATCATCATTATAGTTAACAAAGAACGATAAACATAGAACGATAAACAATAAACGTAATACATAGAATATTATAAATTAAAAAAGAAGGTATGTCCACTTTTAAGAAATTTGAAGATATTGAAATTTGGCAACTTGCTCGAAAATTGTGTAATAATATATTTGAAATTACAGAAAAAGGAAGTTTTATAAAAGATTTCAGATTTAAAGATCAAATTAAATCTTCAAGTGGTTCAATAATGGACAATATTGCAGAAGGTTTTGGAAGAGGAGGTAATAAAGAGTTTGTAAATTTTTTAAGTATTGCTTTAGGTTCCTGTGCTGAATGTAGTTCACAATTATATCGTGCTTTAGATTGGAAATATATTTCAGAAAAAGAATTTAAAACAAATTTTCAACTTTGCGACGAAATTATTTCAAAATCCGGAGGCTTGATTTCTTATCTTAAAAATTCTGAATTAAAAGGCACAAAATTTCACAAAACCACAAACGATTAACAATGAACATAGAACGATAAACGTAGAACAATGAACATAAAACATTCTTTATA
>JAVHRE010000459.1:0-1643 GCA_036171495.1 Bacteroidales bacterium | reverse complement strand
CTTGATAAAATTTTTAAATACAACGAAGATTTTGATGTAGTTGTAATTATTAGAGGTGGCGGTAGCAGAGCAGAATTGAGTTGTTTCGATAGTTACGATTTGGCTTCAAACATTTGCCAGTTCCCGTTGCCTGTAATTGCAGGTATTGGACACGAACGCGACCAGAGCGTTGTTGATATGGTAGCAAATACACGCGTTAAAACTCCCACTGCCGCTGCAGATTTTTTAATTGATAGAATTTTTGATTTTGCTTCTAAAATTGACTATATGGCTGAAAATATTGTTAGCCAATCAAATAATATTGTTGATAATTGCAAACACGAAATACAATTGGTTTTGGAACGAATTAATTATTTATCTTCCGACTTGATAAATTTTAATAACGAAAACTTGTACAAATTAAGTTATCGTTATTCAATAGAGAGTTCTAAAAAAATAACAAACTATAAATCTGAAATTAATAAGAACGAAGAAAAATTCATATATTGCTGCCACGATTTAATTAAAACTCAAAACCATAAAGTAACAATAAGTAAAGAAAAGTTGAGAAATTCAATTAAAACGATTATTGGCAATCAGGAGCAAAAAATATTTTCATATCAAAGAATTGTTAATCAATGTGAACCGAGCAATGTGTTAAAAAAAGGATTCTCAATAACAACTAACAAAGGAAAGCCTATTAAAAATATTAATGGGGTGTTTGACGGTGATATTATTGAAACGCAATTATATAATGGAAATTTAAAAAGTGTTGTTAAAAAAGAAAATTAAGAGCTTAATAAACTCAATAACCAATAACTCAATTATCAATTAACCATAATCAATATACAATTAAAAAATGGCAAAACAAGAATTAACTTATAACAAAGCATTTGCAGAACTCGAAAAAATAGTTTCGCAAATGGAAAACGAAGAAGTCGAAATAGACGAACTTGCACAAAAAGTAAAGCGTGCAGCCGAATTAATTAAATTTTGTAAAGAAAAGTTGTTCAACAGCGAATTGGAAATAACAAAAGTAATGAAAGAAATATCGGATAAATAATGTTTTGAAATTTTTAGAAATTTTTTTTATAATATTGCCCCGACCTTTAGGTCGGGGATAAATAATAAAATGAAAAGGCTTTAGCCAAATGTTTGAAAAATATTAGAATAAAAAATTCATTAAGTATGTATATAAAATTGTTTTTTTTATTGTTATTGTGCACATTATTTTCTTGCATTGATAGTCGTGCCCCAAGCGGCATAAGCTCAAGAATATTTTATGGCGAAGGTTCTTGTATGCCACCAATTAACATGAGTGCAAGAGTTTATAAACTTTATTCAGGTAATGTATATGTTGTTGAGAAAAGCATTGCCGAACAATTTACAGATAGTAATTTCGATTCATTAAAAACCATTTCATTATCTACTAAAATAAAAAAAGGTGCTTTTTCAATTCTTGTTCCGCCGGGCAGTTATTATATTATACCCGATACAATGTTTTGTATATCATGCGATAATCTTGTAACAATAAAAAAAGATGATTTAATAGAAAAGGAGTTTAAGTTTTTTAAGTGTACTTCGTATTAAGTAAATTATGTGTTTAATAAACTTAATAACTAATAACTTAATAACTTAATAACTTAATAACTTAATAACTTAAT
>JAVHRE010000458.1:1607-8557 GCA_036171495.1 Bacteroidales bacterium | reverse complement strand
CGCTTAAGGCGGGATCAGCATCTCATAACAACCTAATAATTAGATTCTGAAACAATCCTGTCCTGAACTTGATTCAGGACAGAATAACGTAGTGCTTGATTTTTAGAAGTTCCCTTAAGTATATTGTAACATTATAACTCAAAACTATATTTCACGGTGCGAGCCGTCGCAATAAGGTAATAGTTTTGATTTTGTACAACGACACAACGAAATTTTATCGGCACAGGTTATTGAATTTCCACTTTCGTCAATAATTTTAAAATTTCCCGATAAGCGAATTGGTCCATCTTTTACCAAAGTAATTTCGGTTGCATTTTCGTTTTGTTTAGATAAATCTTCACTTTTTTTGTTTGCATACCACGTTAATGCACGAGTAGGACACAAATCAACCACTCTTTTTATTGCCATTGTAGGAGCACCATTAATTTTTATCCATGGGCGTTTTATACTATCAAAAACATTAGGAAGTTCGCTAATACAAACCGCTGAATGGTCGCACAAATGGGGTTTCCAAACAACGGTAACTTCACCATTTGTATATTCTTTTTCAACTTTATCCATGTTTTCAAAAGCCATATTTTTTTATTTTAATGATGAATAATTTACAATTTCTGCAATTTGTTTACGAACACGTTTTTTCTCGTTTTCAACTTTTTGAATATCAGTTGGCAAGTCTTCTATATTTCCAATATAACCCAATGCAATCACAGTAACTGGTTGATATTCTAAAGAAAGATTTAATAATTTTGCGATTTTATCATGTTCTATTCCAGCCATTTGATGCATATATAAACCCTTTTCAGTAGCTTGATTTAACATGTTTCCAACGGCGAGTCCTAAATCGTACCAAGCATATTTATTTGGCTCGTTGTTATGGTCAAATATAGTTTTAACAACAGTTACAATAAGTATAGGTGCAGTATTTGCCCAACTTTTATTAAATCCGGTTAAGCAATTTATTATTTCATCGTAAAAACTTGCGTTTTCGTATTTATCAGCAACAAAAAAACGCCAAGGTTGGTTGTTATATGCTGATGGTGCCCATCTTGCAGCTTCAAATAATAATTCTAATTTTTCTTTTTCAACTTTTATATTACTAAATGCACGTGGGCTATGACGTTTACTAATTGATTCAAGTAATTTCATCTGTTTATATTTTATTAATTAGTTGATATTTAAAGATTTGACAACTTTTAAAAAGTTGTCAAATCTATTAATGTTGGATGCAAATATAATCATTCCCTTTCCGAAAAATCGGAACAAGTTTCCGCTTGAGCGGAACAAGCTGTGTGCCCAAATTTTTGGTCGTGAATGTTTCATGTTAATTTATTTTTCTTCAAAATTACAAAAATTAATTATTGTTTCTTTTAATATTAGGGATAAAATCAACAAATTATCATTCAAAAAAAATATTATACCTTTGAAAATTCAAATTATTATAATGAAGATAAATTCGATATCAAATTATGCTTAAATCAATGACAGGCTACGGTAAAACCGTTTGTGAGTTCGAAGGAAAAAAAATTTCTGTTGAAATAAAATCGTTAAATAGTAAGCAAGCCGATGTTTATGTAAAAACACCTTTTGTATATCGCGAAAAAGAAACAGAAATAAGGAATGGAATAATTAAAAAACTTGAGCGCGGTAAAATTGAGTTTTCAATATTTATTGAAAACAATCATAATAATAAAAATTTAACAATAAACAAAGATGTTTTTGTTTCTTATTATAACCAATTAAAAAACATTCAACAAGAACTTTTTCCAAATCAAAATACCGACTGGACAAGCATTATAACTCAATTACCAGATACATTATCACAAAAAAACGAAGAACTTAACGAACAAGAATGGCAAGTTATATGCGATTCCATTAATAATACAATTAATTTATTAGATAACTTTCGCACAACTGAAGGGAATGTTCTTGAAAAAGAAATAATTAGCCATATTAATAAAATAATAGAACTTCATTCTCAAGTTAGCATTTTCGAAAAAGAACGAATAGAAACAATAAAAAACAGAATAAGTCAAAATTTAAACGATATAATAGGTAACGAAGGTTTCGATAAAAATCGTTTTGAGCAGGAACTAATTTATTATCTCGAAAAAATTGACATAACCGAAGAAAGGGTAAGATTATCAAATCACTGTAAATATTTTAAAGAAACCTGCAACGAAAATAATCCCGGACGAAAATTGGGTTTTATTGCACAGGAAATTGGTCGCGAAATAAACACTTTGGGTTCAAAAGCAAATAACACTGATATTCAGAAAATTGTAGTTCAAATGAAAGACGAACTCGAAAAAATAAAAGAACAATTATTAAACATTCTTTAATGAAACATCCGCGATTAATCCCGAAGCTTCGAAAAAGACAAACATGAGAACGATTATAAAATGTAAACATAAGAAATTGCTAAATTGCTTCATTGTTAAGCCACTAAGTTGCTAATCTAATCCCCCTAACCCTCCTTCGACAAGCTCAGGACAAGCTCTTTAAATACAGGGGGAATGGTTAAATAGCAATAAAACAATGAATCAATGAAACAATCAATCCTATTCAATACCAATAAATTAATAAAATATAAACAGATGACAGAAAAAGTAATAATAATTTCGGCACCATCGGGAGCAGGAAAAACCACAGTTGTAAAACACCTTTTAAAAAAATTTCCACAATTTGAATTTAGTATATCGGCTTGCAACAGAAACAAAAGAGAAAATGAAGTTAACGGCATTGATTACTTTTTTATTTCGACAGATGAATTTCGTAATAAAACAATTAATAATGAATTTATTGAATGGGAAGAAGTTTACGAAAATTGTTTTTATGGAACTTTACGTTCAGAAATTCAACGAATATGGCTAAAAGGAAATATTGTTGTTTTTGACGTTGACGTTAAAGGTGGCATTAATTTGAAACGTGTTTTTGGCAACAAAGCGTTATCAATATTTATTAGTCCACCCGACCTTAAAACGCTTGAACAAAGATTAAAAAAACGTTCAACCGAAGACGAAAAATCAATAGAAAAACGAGTTGCAAAAGCATCGCTCGAAATGCAATTTGCTGATAGTTTCGATAAAATATTAATAAACAACGATTTAAAAGAAACATTAGTAACAGCCGAAAAATGGATAGAAGAATGGATTGAAAAATAATCAGACATGACAGGTTTATACCCAATATGTGCTGTACCTCACGACAGGTTACGAAGTTCCTGTTGAATTAAAGATTATGTTGTTAACCCAACAGGTGCTTCGCGACCTGTCGGGTAGTAGGAGAATTTGACCATACAGACATCAGTTTTATTACTTTTTATCAAAGTAATCTACTGCAGTTTTAAAAACATTATCAATACTTAATGCTACGGGATAAAATCCTTTATCGTTAAATATATTTCTGATAATGTATGCTTTAATGTGGGTTTTTAATAGCTCTTTTGATTTTTCTATTTCTGTGTTATTTGGAGGCAAATTGTTTTTTGCGGCAAACTCAACAAATAGTTTAATAACGTCAAGCTTATTAAGGTATTTGTCGAGTTCCTGCCAAGTCTGGAATTTTTTAAGAGTATTTCTGTTTTGGTCGGTATAATCAAAGGCAAAACGATATATAAGTGCGAGATTTACAGCATCTCTAAAATAATTTGTAATATTGGTAGTATCAGCCGGAACAAAAATGTCGGGCGTAATTCCACCACCGCCATATACAATTTTTCCTGCGGGAGTTTTAAATTTAAGCGAATCGTTAAGTTTAATGCTGTCTTTCGATTCAATTTCGCCATTATGAAAACGAGCAGCAATTTCTTCGTAATAACTCATTGCTCCATTTTTGTATGAACGTTGTATGCATCTGCCTGTTGGAGTGTAATATCTTGCAACGGTTAGCCGAAGCGAAGAGCCATCGTTAAAAAACACAGGTTCTTGAACCAAACCCTTACCAAATGAGCGCCTGCCAATAATTATTCCTCTGTCGTTATCCTGAATAGCTCCGGCTAAAATTTCGCTTGCCGATGCTGACATTTCATCAATTAGTATAACGATTTTCTGATTTTCACAACTTCCTTCGGAAGTAGCGTAGGTGTTAATCTGAGGTTTTGCTCTTCCTTTAGTAAAAACGATTAAGCTACCTTCTTTTAAAAATTCGTCGGCTAAATTTGTTGCGGCATCTAAATATCCCCCGCCATTTTCGCGTAAGTCGAGAATAATTTTTTTCATTCCCTGATGTTTGAGTTCGTTTACAGCATTGCGAAATTCGTCTATTGTGTTTTTGGCAAATTTGCTTATTTTAATGTAGCCAATATCTTTTTTTACCAGAAATGAAGCATCAACGCTGTATAAAGGTATTTTATCGCGTATAATATTAAAAGGTATAAGTTGTTTTACGTTTTTTCTTAGAACAGAAATTTTTACGTGGGTATTTTTTTTGCCTTTTAATTTATGAACTACATCAACATTTGAAATTTTTGTGCCAGCTACAATTGTATCATTAATTTTAACAATTCTGTCGCCAGCCATTACTCCTTTTCTTTCAGATGGTCCACTTTTAATAACATTAATCACAATAATTGTATCTTTCTGAATATTAAACTCAACTCCTATTCCTTCAAATTCGCCCTCAAGCGGGTCGTTTACTTCGTTAAATTCGGCAGCAGGAATATAAACAGAATGCGGGTCGAGGTTTTGCAAAATTTCAGGTATTGCCTTTTCAATTAAACTATCTTTTGAAACAGAATCTACATATTCTTCTTGAATATAGCTAAGTATTGCATCTATTTTATTGTAAGTAGGCATTTTATGAACAAAAACAGGATTTCCTCCAGGCAAATAATGACCTGCAAACATTCCCGAAACAAAAATTACACTTAAAATTAAGGGCAAATAAATATATATTCGTTTTTTATTATCAGACATACATTAAAAAATTAATGATTTATGATTTCGGGTTTATGATTTAAGAATTGTTTTACGTTTGTTGTTCATTGTTCTATTTATTTCCACTTATTTCTACTTATTTCTCATAATAGGCATTTTAAGAAAAGATTACTCACATTTTAATTTTATTTTCAAGGTGTTCGTGAGATCGCTTCGCTAAGTTCTTCGCTAATCACTCAGAATGACAACATTGTATTTCTATTTATTTCTATTTACTTCAATTGTTTTTACTTCTCACTTTTAACTTCTCACTTTTAACTTCTCACTTTTAACTTCTCACTTCTAACTTTGTTTTATGATTTAAAAGGGATGATGAATTACTTCGATATTAGCTTGTTGTAACAAATTCAAACCATCTTCTTTGCGATATTTGTCGCAAAATACAACTCTTGATATTCCTGCCTGAATAATAAGTTTAGAACATTCAACACAGGGCGAAGTAGTAATATAAAGAGTTGCACCTAAACTGCTGTTATTCGATTTCGCAACTTTTGTAATTGCATTTGCTTCGGCATGCAATACATAAGGGTAAGTTATATTATTTTTGTCTTCACAAATATTTTCGAAACCCGAAGGTGTGCCGTTGTAGCCATCGGAAATAATCATTTTATCTTTAACAATTAATGCGCCTACTTTTCGTCTTACGCAATAACTATTCTCTGCCCAAATTTTTGCCATTTGCAGGTAACGTTTATCAAGTATGATTTGCTTTTCGGATTGGAATGAAGGAAATTCTTTTTTATTCATTTTGCAAAAGTAATAAAAAACCCTCAAAAAAAGCAAGATGATTTATCTGTGCCATGCTTACCTTTAGCATATATTTCTTTAATGTTATTAAAAATAAGTTTTCTAAAATCATCAATATTTTCTTTTTGAGTAGCTGAAATAAAAATACACGGATAGTTGTTTTTTGCCATCCAACTGTTTTTTAATTCTGATAAATTATGTGGTTTCTGATTTAATAAATCGTCGGCATCAGGTGCGATGTATTTATCAATTTTATTAAATATCAGAATAGTTTGTTTTTCCGATGCTTTTATTTCGTGCAAAGTCTGATTTACAACATTTATTTGTTCTTCAAAATTAGGATGGCTAATATCAACAACGTGTAGTAAAATATCGGCTTCGCGTATTTCGTTAAGGGTTGAATTAAAAGCTTCTATAATGCTGTGTGGTAATTTTCTGATAAACCCAACTGTATCGGAAATAAGAAATGGTAAATTTCCAATAACTACCTTTCTAACAGTAGTATCGAGTGTAGCAAAGAGTTTATTTTCGGCAAAAATATTCGATTTGCTCAATAAATTCATTATAGTTGATTTTCCAACGTTTGTATATCCTACAAGTGCAACTCTAACTAACTCGTTTCTTTTTTTGCGTTGAGTTGCCATTTGTTTATCTATTTTTTTTAATTGTTCTTTAAGAATAGAAATTCTCCATTTTATAACTCTTCGGTCAGTTTCTAGTTCTGTTTCACCTGGTCCGCGAAAACCTATTCCTCCTTTTTGACGCTCAAGGTGAGTCCACATTTTTGTAAGTCGTGGTAAAAGATATTGATATTGCGCAAGTTCTACCTGAACTTTTGCATAAGCTGTTTGTGCTCTTGCAGCAAAAATATCGAGTATTAAGTTAGTTCTGTCAAGTACTTTGCATTCTAATACTTTTTCTATATTTTTTAGTTGTGAACCGCTTAATTCGTCGTCGAAAATTGCAAGTGTAATTTCTTTATCTTTAATGAAATGTGATATTTCATCGAGTTTCCCTTTGCCAATAAATGTGCGTGGGTCTATTTCTGAAATTCTTTGAGTAAATTTTTTTATTGTTGAAGCACCGGCAGTTAAGGCTAAAAATTCTAATTCATCAAGATATTCTTTAACTTGCTTTTCGTCTTGATTTTTCTGCACTGCACTTATTAATACAGCTTTTTGGTCTTTGGGCATTATTTATTGTTCATTGTTTATTGTTCAAAAAAGTAGTTTATAAAGTTCGTAAAGTAAAAAAATTCCTCCACTTTAT
>JAVHRE010000458.1:0-1507 GCA_036171495.1 Bacteroidales bacterium | reverse complement strand
ACTTTATGAACTTTAAAAACTTTATGAACTTTAAAAACTTTATGAACTTTTCACTTCTAACTTTTCACTTCTAACTATTTAATTATGTATTTGTTTTCTATTAGTGCATCAATCATAACTTTTTTAAAAATATCTGTAGCTCCCATTATCATTTGAATATCATTAGGAAATGGCATTGGTGGTTTGCCAATTAATTTTGCAGTTTCTGAATCTAAAGCTCTTAAATCGCCATTGGCATTTATTACACGATTTTCAAAGAAGAAATCAGATGCTATTGGTTTTGATGTAATTAACGATTTGCCTGAATTGTCGTAAAATTCAATTTGTCCATCAAGGTGTGCAGCTTTTTGTTGAAGTGTTTCCATCACTTTACATGAAATGTTTACCATACGTGGTATTTTAATAGGGTTACCAAGAGAATCTTTTACTACGTTATTGTGTTGGTCGAGTTGATATTCTGTTCCATCCTGAATAGTTTTAGTTTGAATGCTCTCTTTTTCTTTAAGTTTTTCGGGAGAAATATCAATAATTTTTAAATTAATTTTTATAATGTTATCAAAATTTATGTTATCATTCTTAATGTAATAATTAACCCACTCACTATTAAGTCGGGCTATATCAAAATTGAGCAACTCTTTACCATATTCAAATGGTAATTTAATAATAGTATTATTGTCAAATTTTAATAAAACTTTTGTTATACCAGCATATCTGGCTTGTTCGGAATATTTATCAACGTCCTGATAAGTATTAAAATATTCTTTTACCTTTTTAAGTTCAAAATATGCATCGCGGGCTTTAAATCTGTCATTAGTTTCTAAAAGTTTTTTTGCATGTACGTAAAAATATTCAGCTGCATTTTTTTTTGCTTCAACTATTTCATTATCATAATCAATTTTAGGAAAATCAATAACTCTATTTTCGTTTTTTAAAGGTAAAACAGTTCTTACAAGTTCTTGCCTATCTTTAAGATAGGAATAGTTGGTGAAAATTTCATCCCACGAATCCGGTTTGCCCTCGGTTTTCAAATATTTAATTCTATTATTATTTGCTTCGTTTGCAGAACCGAATGCTTTTTCGAGTATGCTTATCTCTTTAGTGTTTTCGGGATTACCACGAAGTTTTTTAACAGATTTCCGCAAAGCCTGGTCGTATTGACCTCGTTGGTATAGTTTTTTAGATGTTCCACAACTTGTTGCAATAATAATAGATAACGCAATTACAATAAATTTGTTCATAATTTAGTTTTTTTGAAAATTATAAATAATATTTAACTTATGGTTACTATTCAGCAACAAAAGTAAATATAAATTGTTTCATTGCTTTATTGTTTCATTGTTAAATTGCTAATTTTTGATTTGTGAACTGTATATTTGGTTGATTTCTTGGTATTGTTAATTTGGTATAGTTTTATAGATTACTCACAACTTTTTTTATAATTACAAGGTGTTCGTGATATCGCTTCGCTAAGTTGCTTCGGTCAATCCTTCTCTACCAATGACAAGTT
>JAVHRE010000457.1:0-1655 GCA_036171495.1 Bacteroidales bacterium | reverse complement strand
ATCAAAGAAAAATATGTTCAAATATCTTTAAACCTGAGTTTATACGATATTTGGTTTGTTAAACGAAAATTTAATTAGTGTTTGTCTATAATGTCCGGTCCGATAGCTTTCGGATTAAACATTATAGTTCAGACTCTCGACTCGTATGTTTGTGTCGTGAAAAATTTGAGGACCAATTTTGGGGTTAATGTTGTATTTTAGCAACCAAAATTGGAGAGAGATAGGTGAACAACTCCGACTAAATACGTCAAGAACGATATTCTTATAAAGAAACAGTCCCTATCTATCTACCTCTTATAAGTCCGAACAAAGAACTTAGAACTGTTTAATAAACAAGTTCGTATAAAAATAACGAGAGAGGACTGTAAAGGGTTTCCAATATTATTAACAATTTAAAATAAAATTAAAAATGGAAAAAATTATTAAAAAAAATGTAGGGCTCGATATTTCGATGGAAACTTATTGGGCAACAATTACAGTATTAAACAGTGATTATGAAATATGTTTTTTGAAGAGTAAAGACTTTAAGAACAATAAAAAGGGGTACAAAGAGATGGAACAATGGCTCAAAGATGCTAAAATTGATATAAAAGAATGGCATTTCACCATGGAAGCAACAGGTGTCTATTATGAAAACATTGCGAATTATTTGTTTCAACAGAATTACATCGTACACGTTGTTTTACCCAACAAAGCAAAAAAATTTGCAGAAAGTTTAGACATAAAATCCAAGACTGATAAATTAGATTCAAAGGCATTGGGTAGATTAGGCGTAGAACGCAAATTGAATAATTGGGAGCCGGCAGAACCTGTTTATAAAGAGTTAAAAGAACTAAGCAGGGAAAGAAGTAAATTAATTAAAATTCGTACCCAATTCAAAAACGTGCTACATGCTTTAAATCATAGTTATCATCCTAATAAAAAAAGTATAAAACGGACAAATTCGTTAATAAAAACATTGGATAAAAATATTGATAACATAGAACAAGAACTATCTGAAAGAACAAAAAAAGATAGTAAATTAAAAGAAAAAATTGATAAATTAACAACTATACCAGGTGTAGGCGAAATAACAGCCTTAACAGTGGTAGCAGAGACTAATGGATTTTTATTGATAGAAAATTCAAGGCAATTGTGTAGTTATGCAGGATTAGATATAAAATTAAGAGAATCAGGTAAGTGGAAAGGACAAAGTAAAATAAGTAAAAAAGGAAATAGTCATATTAGAGCTGCTTTATACTTCCCGGCATTAACAACAATTAAATACAGTGAACAATATAAATCATTTTATGAAAGAATAATGAAAGAAAAAAAGAAAAGTAATATAGGAATTACAGCTGTTAGTCGAAAACTTTTAGTATTAATGTATTCTTTATGGAAAAACGACACAAAATATCAAGAAAATTATCAACAAAAAAAGATTGCATAAAAGATAAATTTCGGGTATTGTTTGAGCCGAAGTTCTTCTTTTGGTCTATTTTTTATGGGACAATGCAAAAAAAAAGCAGTAAGAAATTAATCTTACTGCACAAGATAGACTTCGGTTTATTGAATCGCCTAAATCTTCTTTTGGTCTGTACAAAATTAATAAAAAATTAAATATTATGAAAAAAATTAAAAAAAATTTGGAAATTAACACAGAACCTTTATAGACA
>JAVHRE010000456.1:0-8577 GCA_036171495.1 Bacteroidales bacterium | reverse complement strand
TTAATAGTTAAAAAATAATTCAATTAATGATTTGCGATTAATGATTTGCGATTAACGATTTATGATTAACGATTTATGATTAACGATTTATGATTAACGATTTAAGAATAACGATTGGGGATTTTTAAATCAATAATCGTTATTCATTAATCATAAATTTTTCCATTATGAATAAAGAAGAATTAAAGAACAGAACAAAAGCATTTGCAATAAGGGTTTTTAAATTCATGCAAGCTATTGACCAAAATAAAGCCACAAATGTTATTTCTTATCAACTATTTAAAGCATCTTCTTCTGTTGCTGCTAATTATAGGGCTACTTGTAGAGGAAAATCCGATGCTGATTTTTTAAATAAATTAAAAATTGTAAATGAAGAAGCTGATGAAAGTCTTTTTTGGCTTGAATTTATTGATGAATTAAATTTTAAATGCGACAAAATAGAATTAGAATATCTTAAAAAAGAAGCGAATGAATTAGTTTCTATTTTTACATCTGCTATCAGAACAATTACTCAAAAATCATAATTCCCTAAATATAAAATCATTAATCATAAATCGTTAATCATTAATTTTATAAAATGAGAGTATTAATTACAGGTGGTGCGGGATATATAGGAACTGAGTTAACTCGATTGTTAGACCAGAACCCAAATGTTAGTGAAATAATAATTTTCGATAACTTAAGCAGAAATAATTATAATATTTTTCTCCATTCCGGAATTAAAAGAGGAAAGGTGCGATTTATAAAAGGCGAAATACTTGATTCGCGAGCGTTAAAACAAATTGTACAAAATGTTGATATTATTTACCATCTTGCTGCAAGAGTTTCAACACCATTATCAAACGAAAGTTCACATTTGTTTGAACAGGTTAATCACTGGGGAACAGCCGAGCTTGTTTATGCAACCGAAGAAAGTAAGGTTAAGCGTTTTATATACTTAAGCAGTGCTTCAATTTATGGTGCAAACAATAATGAAATTGATATAGGCACTATTCCCGACCCAAAAAGTTTTTATGGCATTTCAAAATATAGAGGCGAAAAACATGTTGAGCGTTTAATGAATAAAATGGACACATACATTGTTAGAAGCAGCAATGTTTATGGTTATGGAATAAGTATGAGGTTCGATGCTGTTATTAACCGCTTTATGTTTGATGCAAGCTTTATTGGTAAAATCAGTGTTTATGGAAACGGCTCACAGCGACGTTCGTTTGTACATATCGAAAAAGCAGCAAATATTTTAGCAAATTTAGTTAATAGCAATTTAGAATCAGGTACTTATAATTTAATAGATAAAGTAATGTCTATAATGGAAGTATCGGAACATATTAAAAATTTATATCCTAAACTCGAAATGATTTTTATTAATCAGCATCTTCAAATGCGTGAACTAATTGTTAAACGAGATGAAAGGTTAATGAAACTTTTAACTGCTCCAAATTTATCGTTCGACGATGAATTAAAAATATTTATGGAGAAATTTCATAACTCAAGTGCAATGTAACAAAACTCTAAAAGTAAAAAAAAAGTCCAAAAAACCAAGCTCCAAGACCCAAAACTTCTTGGAATTTGGGATTTGAAATTTGAGAGTTGGGACTTTGATTAAATAGAAATACAATAAACAATAAAATTGCTAAATTGTTAAATGGTTAAATTGTTCCCCCTTGAATTTGGAGCTTGAAATTTGGGGCTTAAAAAATGGTTAAATAACGATGAACAATAAACGTATAACAATTCTTAAATTATTAATCACTAATCATAAATGAATTTTTGTGGTTTAACATTACCTAAGTATCCGATTTTTTTAGCTCCAATGGAAGATGTAACTGATTCTACTTTTCGTTATATCTGTAAAAAAATGGGCGGTGTTGATGTAATGTTTACCGAGTTTGTTTCGTCTGACGGCTTAATTAGAAACGGGAAAAAAAGCCAAAACAAATTAAACATATTTAATTACGAACGTCCTATTGGTATTCAGATTTATGGACATTTGCCCGAAAGTATGGTTGAAGCCGCTTTACTTGTTGAATCGGCAAAACCAGATTTTATTGATATAAATTTTGGCTGCCCGGTAAAAAAAATCGCAAACAGGGGAGCAGGAAGTGGTATTTTGCGTAATGTTCCACTTATGCTCGAAATTACCGAAAAAGTTGTGAAAGCTGTGAAATTACCTGTAACTGTTAAGACTCGTTTGGGTTGGGACGAAAAATCGAAAAATGTTGAAGAAATAGCTGAAAAACTTCAGGATGTAGGAATTTCGGCTTTAACAATTCATGGTCGAACACGTGCACAAATGTATATAGGTAAAGCCGACTGGACTTTAATTGGAAAAGTTAAAAACAATCCCCGAATAAATATTCCAATTATTGGAAACGGCGATATTGACAGCCCGCAGAAAGCAAAAGAAATGTTCGATATATATGGCGTTGATGCAATTATGCTCGGTAGAGCATCAATTGGTAAACCTTGGATTTTTAAACATATTCGCCATTTTTTAGATACAGGAGAACTATTGCCAGAACCAAATTTGACAGAAAAAATTGAAATGGCAAAGCATCATTTAGAGCAATCAGTTTCAGATAAAGGTGAGTTTGGTGGAATTATGACAATGCGACGCCATTTTGTACAATATTTAAAATCATTGCCTCATAGCAAAGAAATGAGGCTTAAATTACTTACTTCAAAATCATTACAAGAGAATATCGAAATACTTGATTCAATTCTTGAAAAATATAATTCGTTGTAGTTTAAATCTTAAATTAATTTACTATTTTAATTTTGGAATTACATTAACGAAAACTAATTTTACACCAATTAAATTTTAATTCCAAATCACAAAAAACAAATACCAAAAACTTCGAACAATAAAGAACATAGAACAACAAACAGAATAAAATAAACGATGTATAACAACCGTATGACCATGAATGACTAATGTATAACAAAAAATAAAGTTTAAAAGATTAATAATGAGCAAAATATTTGATTCTCAAAAAAATTACGAAGAAACAATGAAAGAAAGTGGATACGTTTCTCGTAAAAACGCAACTCAAAAAGATTACGATAAAATTGGTTTTATGTCGGGGCTCGAAGTTCATCAACAATTAAAAACAAAAGAAAAACTATTTTGTAACTGTCCATCCGGCATTTACCAAAAGCCAAATGATTACAATGCTGAAGTAATAAGGCACATGCGTCCAACGTTAAGCGAGTTAGGCGGTTACGATGGAACTGCTTTAATGGAATATAAAACCCGCAAAGAAATTATTTATCGCTTAAAGCACGAAACCGCTTGTACTTATGAAATAGACGACACTCCTCCATTTAAAATTGACCGCGAAGCATTAGGAATTGCACTTGAAATATCTTTACTAAGTAAGCTTAATATTGTTGGCGAAGTGCATATCACCCGCAAACAATATCTTGATGGAAGCATCCCTACTGGATTTCAGAGAACAGCTATACTTGGTGTAGAAGGCGAAATTGAATTAAAAAATAAAAAAGTTCGTTTAATTCAGTTGAGTATCGAAGAAGATTCGTGCCGAGAAGTTTCTGATATTGGACATCGAAGGATTTATATGACCGACCGTTTAGGAATGCCTTTAATTGAAACTGTAACTTATCCCGATATGGTTAATCCTGATGAGGTTATGGAAGCTGCAAATTATATAAGATTTTTGAATCGTAGTACAGGTAAAGTTCGTACTGGAATTGGAGCTGGTCGCGAAGACGTTAATGTTAGTTGCAAAGGTGGTTCAAGAGTCGAAATAAAAGGTGTAGCACATACTAAATGGATTCCCGAACTTACTCATAACGAATGTTACAGACAATGGTCGTTGCTTAATTTACGCGATAAATTGCTTAAAAATATTGAAAATGCAGCTCAATGGAAAATTGTTTTTAAAGAATTAAATTATAATGAATTTAACTTTATTTATCAGCCATTAAAAGATGCTTCGCAAAATGGCTGTAAAATTATTGCTGTTGCTTTACCAGATTTTAAAGGGGCATTATCGCATTTTACACAACCAAATAAAAGTTTTGCAAACGAAATTAGCGAACGATTAAAAGTAATTGCCTGCCTCGAACAACCTAATATGACTCATAATGAGCAGTTTATCCCGGATATTAGTATTGACGATTATATTCGGATTTCTAATTTATTAAATTGCAGCGATAATACTCCAATAATTATTTTTTGGGCTTCCGATGATGATGTAAAAACTGCTGTTGAAACCATTGAAGAACGCTGTCAGCTCGCTTTTAAAGGAGTACCTAACGAAACCCGAAAAGCATTAAATAATGGCACAACAATTTTTGAACGTGTATTGCCGGGTGCCGATAGAATGTACCCCGATACCGATTCGGCTCCAATACCACTCGAAACAGAGTATATTAACAATTTGCAACAGAAACTTCCTGTTAATTTAATAGATAGATACCACCAGTTAGAAAAGTGGAAAGTTCCACAAGACGCATATAATTTTATTTTTAAAAATAATTTGTTGCCAATTATTGAGAAAATCGTTAACGATTTTAATGCAAATCCAGTTTTTGTTGCAACATTATTTTCTCATTGTTTAAAAAATATTCAACGTAAAATTAAGCCTGTTTCTGAATTTAATTTTGAAATAGTTTACGGACTTTTTAAATTTTTGAATAACCAGAATATAAATTTCGAATATGCTAAAGAGATGTTACCTATTATATATCAGCATCCTAAAATCGAATTTGAAAGTGTACTCATTATTTTAAAATTTAAAAAAAGAACTAAAGACGATATTTTGGCTCCTGTTAAATTTTTAAAAGAAAGATTTAAAGAAGTAAGTAAAAACAAAGGCGAAAATGAAAAAACAAATTGGGTAATTGGACAATTACGTAAGCAAGCCATTGGAAATATAGATTTAAAAGAATTAATAAATTACATTCATAACAATTAATATGAACGAAGATTTTTTTCAAGGATATAAAGGACAGGCTCTTGAAATATTAAAAAAATTTAATGTGAGAGTTTGGGGTACTGCCGAAATAAACACTACTCGTGGAAAGTTTTCCGGAACAATTCTACCACGTTCCGAAAATGATGACGATTTGCACGTAGTATTAAAAATAACTACCGGTTATAATATCGGACTCGATATCAGAACAATTTCAGAAATGAAAGAAACAGGTTACAAAAAAGCAAACTATAAAATACCGGAAAAGGAATTTCCTTATACACCAAATTTACCCAAAGTAAAATTAATTGGAACTGGCGGTACTATTGCCTCAAGACTCGATTACAGAACAGGAGCAGTTATTCCTGCGTTTTCGCCGGGTGAATTATATGGAGCAGTGCCCGAGCTTGCCGATATTTGTAATCTTACTACCGAAAAACTTTTTGCTGTTTTTAGCGAAAATATGGGACCCGAACAATATAAAAAGTTAGCTGTTAATATTGGTAAAGAAATTGAAAATGGAGTTGATGGAATTATTATTGCTCACGGAACCGACACTTTAAGCCACACAGCAGCAGCACTTACTTTTATGGTTCAAAATTCACCAATACCTATTGTTTTGGTAGGCTCACAACGCTCAAGTGACCGCCCTTCTTCCGATGCCGCTTTAAACTTAATTAATGCAGCAACTGCAGCCGGACATGGCGATATTGCAGAAGTGATGGTTTGTATGTATGGACCAACTTCTGATGAATACGGGTTTCTGCATCGCGGAACAAGAGTTAGAAAAATGCACTCTTCGTATCGTTCAACTTTTCGTACTTTAAGCGATACCCCTCTTGCTACAGTATCAAGAAAAGATGGAGTAAAACCAATTAAAAAAGAATACAATCATCGCCGAAAAGACCGTAACGTAATTATTAAACCATATTTTGATGAAAAAGTAACTATTGTTTATTATTACCCAAACATGAACCCCGATATTATTGATTCGTTAGTTGATAATGGTTATAAAGGAATTATTATTGCCGGAACGGGTTTAGGTCATATTAATAAACCGCTGTATCCCGCCATTGAAAGGGCACATAAAAAAGGTGTTCATATTTTTATGACTGTTCAAACTTTATATGGTTTTTGCCACATGTATGTTTACGATACCGGTCGCGATTTAATGGCAAAAGGAATAATTCCAGCTCAAAATTTATTGCCCGAAACTGCTTATATTAAATTAGGATGGGTATTAGGACAAACTAATGACCCCGAAGAAGTTAAACGACTTATGCTTACCTCTATTAACGACGAAATTACCCGTCGCGAACCATATAATGGTTATCTTGTTTATCAGGGCGGAGTACCGGAAGTAGAAAATTTCTTAAAGACTTTTCATAAATAATTTTTGGTGGATTTTATTGAAAAACTTCGCAACGAACTTCAAAAACCATTACCTGGAGAAAAATCTCAGTTTGAAATGGCTTCAGGAAATCGTATTTTCTATAAAGAATTTCAATATACAGAACCACATCGGCATGGAAGCGTTTTAATTTGTATTTATTTGCACGATGTTAATTGGAGTGTGGTTTTTATAAAAAGAACTGAAGGGCATGGTCCGCATAGTGGACAAATGGCTTTTCCCGGTGGAATGGTTGAAGAAGATGATGAAGATTTATATGCCACAGCTATTCGCGAAGCTGAAGAAGAGGTAGGAATTAAAAAAAATCAAATAGAATTTGTTGGAAAGCTTAGTCCTTTGCATATTCCAGTAAGTAATATAATGGTTCATCCATTTATTGTTTACATGCAAAGAAAGCCAATTCTTTCTGGAAATAAAGATGAGGTTGATGAAATTTTAGAGACTCCTATTGATGTTTTTCTTGACACGAAAAACCATTCATCTTTCAATTTTGAGTATAAAGATAAAACATATATTTCGCCATGTTTTATAATTAACGGTTATAAAATTTGGGGTGCTACTGCTATGATTTGGAATGAGTTTTTAACCGTTTATAAAAAAATTGCAAACAATGAACAAAGTTTGAAGTAAGAAGTTAGAAGTGAAAAAAAATAAAATCAAACAATGGTCATTCAATAGTCATTCAATCGCAATACAAACAACTGTATGACAATGAATTACAATCGCATAACCATGTATTACAATAAACTGTCATAAATCAATGCCAAAAAAAAACAAACCCAGGCAAATAATCGAAAATGTCGAAATTATTGACATTGCTGCCGAAGGTAAATCAATTGCTCGTGTAAATAATAAAGTATTGTTTGTATCCTTTGCTGTTCCGGGAGATATTGTAGATGTTGTTGTAACAAAAAAAAATAAAAGTTATTTTGAGGGAAAAGTTTTAAAATTTAAAAAGAAATCGGATTTGCGAATTGAACCTTTTTGTTCACATTTTGGAGTGTGCGGCGGCTGTAAGTGGCAAAATATTCCTTACGAAAAACAAATATTTTATAAAGAAAAACAGGTATTAGAGCAGTTGCAGCGAATTGGTAAAATCGAAATCGAAAAATCATTGCCAATAATTGCATCACAAAAAACAATTAATTATCGTAACAAATTAGAATTTACTTTTTCAAATAAACGGTGGCTGTTCAACGGCGAAGAAGAATTGCCTAATCCAACTGATTATTGGGGAGCAGGTTTTCATATTCCCGGACGTTTTGATAAAGTTCTTCAAATCGAAAAGTGTTATTTACAACAAGAGCCGTCAAACCAAATTAGAAAAGAAATTTATTCGTTTTGCATTAAAAACGAAATTCCTTTTTTCGATTTAAAATTACATACAGGTTACGTTCGTAATTTAATAATTAGAAATACTTTAGACGGGCAAGTAATGGTAATTGTTTGCTTTTTTTACGAAAATAACATTTGGCAGGAGAAAATACTTTCGCATATTTTAGAAAATGTTCCCGAAATAACTTCGTTGTATTTTGCAATAAACCCAAAGCATAACGACAGTTTAGATGGTATTACACCAATATTATATAAAGGTACGGCATATTTAACTGAAAATTTAAACGGACTTAAATTTAAAATCAGTCCAAAATCATTTTTCCAAACAAACTCCGCTCAAGCTGCGGTATTATATAACAAAGTATTAGAGTTTGCTCAATTAACAGGAAACGAAATCGTTTATGATTTATATTCTGGTACCGGAACAATAGGATTATATCTTTCAAAATATTCAAAAAAAGTTATTGGAATTGAGTTTGTTGAAGATGCTGTTTTTGATGCCCGTGAAAACGCTTTACTTAATGATATAACAAATGTTGCATTTTTTGCCGGCGACACAAAAGAAGTACTAAATAATGATTTTGTATTAAAAAATGGTAAACCAGATGTGATTGTTATTGACCCTCCCCGAAATGGAATTAGCAAAGAAGTTGTTGAAACAATATTAAAAATAAAACCGAAAAAAATAGTTTATGTAAGTTGCAATCCAGCTACTCAGGCACGTGATATTCAATTGATGAGTGAGTTTTATAACGTTCCATTTATTCAACCTATAGATATGTTTCCGCATACTCACCATGTCGAAAATATTGCATTGTTAGTTTGCAATTAAATATTTCATGCGAATTAAGGGTTAGATTTTTTAGTTCCGTTAGGAACGGTATATTGGTAGAA
>JAVHRE010000455.1:0-8621 GCA_036171495.1 Bacteroidales bacterium | reverse complement strand
TGAGAAGGTATTTACAATTTGATAAGAACCCGTATGAAATAACAAAAGTTCCATTTATTAATACGGAACTAATAAAAATTGAAAGTGGCGAAATAGAAAATCTTTTACCAAGAACCACTAGCATCGGGTTTAATGGTAAAATAATTGTTTTGCAAGACGAAGATATTTTCTCTTCTGCAAGTGCTTTTATTTCTTATTCCAATAATACCAATAACATTATCACATTGGGCGAAACATCTGGTTATATGGGAGGATTAGGGTTGACTCCATTTTATTTCATGCTCCCTCAATCAAAAATATTATTTAGGATTGACCCAAGTGTTGATTTTACAAAAGCAAGTAAACCTGAAGATGTTTTTAATAATGTTAAAATCCCGGTTAATTATTCGTTAGATGATTATTATATTCGTGTTACAAAAAACGGAAATAAATGGAGTGAGAAATTTCTTTATAACCACGACCCATTGTTTAAAAAAGCCCTCGAAATAAAATAATCATAACAAATAGCCTGCGTATGACAGGTCTGTTCAAATCTGCATCAAACCTTTTTGCATCAAAAATAACCATAGACAATCTATTCAAAAATAATCATAGACAATCTACGTCAATTTTTTTTATATTTGTCAAAACAAACTATGGCAAAATTTCCGTTTTATAAACAGCTTGATGCAATGGACTGCGGACCTTCGAGTCTCCGCATGATTGCCAAGTATTACGGAAAAACCAGTAGAACAATAGGAAAATTAGAGCTCCCTATCCGTGGTTCAGGGAAAGTAAAAGTTGGACAAAGTGTAAATATTAAAGTAGATAATTACCCATATCTGGAATACGGGATGCTATATGGAAAAATTGAATCTATTTCGCTTGTTGCAACCGATAATAATTATTCTGTTGAAGTAAGTCTTCCAAAAGGTTTGGTAAGCAATTATGGGAAAAAACTTGAATTTAGTCAGGAAATGAAAAGGTCTGCAGAGATAATAACAGAAGATTTAAGGCTTATTGAACGATTTTTGAGCCCGATTAGAGCACTTGTGACAAAGAACACAGGCGATGATTCTAAAAAGTAATTGATAAAATTTTAACTATCCAATTTTGTAATAATGCAAGAAAATAAAATAAATAAACTCTCAATTTTGTTTCAGAAATGGGCAAATGAAGAAGTAATCGAAATATCATTAATGCCACAGTCCGGCTCGTACAGAGAATACTACAGAATATGTGGAAAAACAAAAAAAGTGCTGGGCGTTTACAATGCAGACAAAAAAGAAAATCATGCTTTTATTGAGTTTACAAAACAATTCAAATCAGAAAATTTATCTGTACCCAAAATATATGCTGAACTTTTAGATGATTGCATTTATTTGATTGAGGATTTAGGTGATGAAACATTGTTTTCATATTTAACATTTACCAGAAAAAATCAGGCTTTTACCAACGAATTGGTTTCAGTTTATAAAAAAATAGTTGATGAACTACCCAAGTTTCAAATTTTGGCCGGACAAAAAATAGATTTTTCTGCGTGTTACCCGAGAGCCAGTTTTGATAAGCAGTCTATGATGTGGGACTTAAATTATTTTAAATATTATTTTTTAAAACTTGCTAAAATTCCATTTGATGAACAACTGTTAGAAGACGATTTCCAGACATTTAGTGATTATCTTTTAAAAACAAAATGCGATTATTTTTTATATCGCGATTTCCAGTCGAGGAATATTATGCTTGTTGAAGGGAAGCCATATTTTATTGACTATCAAGGAGGGCGCAAAGGTGCCCTGCAATATGATCTTGCTTCTTTACTATACGATGCAAAAGCAGATATTCCACAAAATGTTAGAGACCTGCTTCTTGAATATTATATAGATGTGCTTTCAAAATATATTTCTGTTGATAGACAACAATTTCGGGAGTATTATTATGGATATGTGCTGATACGAATCATGCAGGCAATGGGAGCCTATGGATTCCGTGGCTTGTATGAAAAAAAAGAACATTTTTTGCGCAGTATTCCGTATGCAATAAATAATTTAAAATACTTGCTTCAAACGCTACAACTGCCATTGAATCTCCCATCATTAATGAATGTTTTGAAACAAATAACACAGTCGGAAGATTTGAAAAAGTTCGAAAATAAATATCAGGAAGAGAAGCAAAAATTAACTATTACCATCACAAGTTTTTCATACAAAAAAGGAATTCCTGAAGATACATCGGGCAATGGTGGTGGCTTTGTTTTTGATTGCCGTGCGATACATAATCCGGGCAGATTTGATGAATACAAATCGCTTACAGGAAAAGATAAAGATGTGATATTGTTCTTGGAAAATGTTCCGGAAATGAACGAATTTATTAAACATGTTTTTGCTCTTGCAGATATGAGTATCGAAATTTATATCAAAAGAAAATTCAATCATCTGATGGTTAACTTTGGATGCACAGGAGGTCAGCACAGATCGGTGTTTTCTGCTGAAAAATTTGCAGCACATGTAAAAGAAAAATATGATGTGAATGTGATATTATTTCATCGTGAACTTAAAAATGAAAAATAATTTTAAACATAAAAAACTAACTGTTTTGATGCTGATTGCAGTTTTATTGTCGTTAACAGCATATTCGCAAACCCTTCAAAAAAACTATCAGGACAGCTTAAAGAAAACAGTTTTTCACATCAACATTATAAGTCCCGGATTTTCTATTGAGCATGAACTTTCTTATTCCAACACTATTGTTTTCGATGGTAGTGTTTCCATGTTAATCCTTTATGACAGCCTTAATTCAAGTTTTCATTACTTCTTTTATCCCCAATTAAAAGGCGAATACAGGCATTATTACAATTTCAACAGGCGATTAAGAGAAGGAAAAGACATTAACCGGTTTTCAGGCAGCTATGTTGGACTAATGATTCAGCATATGTTTGGCGACAAAAAACAAGCAACATACGACAGGGCTGGCGTAGTATGGGGAACTCAATATGTATCCAGAAAAAAATTATGTATCGGAATCAGCATTGGCTTTGGTTACAATGTTGTGCAAGATGTTCGCATTGCGCCATATTTTGGAATGTTAGGCGATTTAAAATTGGGGTTTGCACTGCCATAAGTATGTTAGGAATGTGTATGAATTAACTTCCTAATTTGTAAATTGATTTATTAACTTAATTTTATTTTATTAATATTTAGAAGTCATCTGTTATATGGCTTTTAATCAATGCTGGTTTAATCCTTTAATTCAATATTATTAATAAATATGGTATATTATTTCATACCTGTTCTTTAGGATGCCTAAAGTAAGATTACTTCAAACCATGTTTTTAAACTTATAGCAAATAACTAAACAAATAATACTTTTGTAAATAGTGTCAGCAAGAAAACGCCAATAATTTCGTTACTCTGGCTTTGAAAACAGTCATTTACAAAAGTAAACTCCTTGATTTTCAAAAGCCTGCACACAACCTCGCTCAACCTGTCACAGGCAGGTTGCCGTGAAAGCCTCATTCTTGACATTTTCTTATCTGACACTGAGTTTTCTTACAAGAACTAAATAATAACACGAATATATAATACGTAACACTATGATCGTAAAAAGATTTGGCGTTTCACTCGAAGAAGATATGTTGACGGCACTTGACAAAATTGCCTCAAGCAAACAGTTTCCTAGCCGTTCTCAAGCAATTCGTTTTCTTATTAAACAATCTATTGTGAAAGAAAGTTGGGCGAAAAATAAAATTGTTGCAGGAGCAATTGTGATTGTTTACGACCATCACCGACGAGAATTAAATACTAAATTGATGAATGTACAACATGACTTTCATAATTTAATTCTTTCAACCCAACATGTGCATCTAGAACATGATTTATGTTTAGAAACCATTGCTGTTAAAGGGAAATCACAAGATTTAGTAAAACTTGCCGACAGGATTATCGGAACAAAAGGAATCAAACACGGAAAACTTGTTATGACTGATTTAAGTTAATTTTTTTACGTAACAGTAACACGAAATTATTTTTAGTAACACATAATATATGACACATGAATTATCACTTTTAGTCCTCACATCTGCATCAGTTGCTTTTATACACACATTAACAGGTCCAGACCATTACTTGCCATTTATTGTTATTTCTAAAGCTAAAAAATGGTCAATAAAAAAAACTGCATGGTTCACTGTCCTTTGTGGGCTGGGGCATGTTGGCAGTTCCATCGTACTTGGAACGATTGGCATTGCATTTGGTATTGCTGTTTCCAAACTTGAATTAATCGAAGGTATCAGAGGAAATATTATTTCATGGATATTTTCAGCATTTGGCTTATTATACATGCTTTGGGGCATATGGCGTGCAATGAAAAACAAACCACATCGGCATATGCACATTCATAAAGATGGCAGTAAACACGAGCATGTTCATTCTCACTTTCAAGAAGAACATCTACATGAACATGACGATAAAAAATCAGTAAATCTAACCCCTTGGATTCTGTTTACCATTTTCATTTTTGGTCCATGTGAGCCACTCATTCCACTTGTTATGTATCCGGCTGCAAAACACAATTATTCAGAGTTAATTATTGTAACATTAATTTTCTGTATTATTACAATCGCTACAATGCTTGCTGTTGTTATTATTGCATCAAAAGGAGTTAATATGTTACCAATGAAAACGATGGAAAAATATAATCATGCTTTAGCCGGAGCAACTATTTTTCTTTGCGGTTTGGGGATGCTTTTTTTAGGTTTATAAATTCTACTTTTGTGCAAGAACTTCATTACAAATCCTTAATTTATCTTCAAATTTATGATGTATTTTGTAGATAAAGATTTGTTGATTTTTGTTTACGGGATTCATTTTAAACAATAATTTATCAATAAATCCAGGATCAATTGCAGTTAAATATATTATGTCGGGGAACAGCTTTTTAAACTTTTCAACTCGTTCTTTTAATTTAATATCGCCACAGAATAAAATATAATTAGGGTATTTATAATACGGCAATTCTTTTAAATCTCTTTTTATTGAATCTGTGTTGTAAACGCTGCTTGCAGCTAATGGATTCGTCCAATGTTTTGCATAATATAAGGGAACAACTTTTACATTGTCGTTGTTGGTATCTTCAATAATAAAGTGTTTCCTATCGCCAAATTTTGAGAGATAAACCATTGCTTCCACGCGAGATTTTTTTGAATATGTTGTTGAAATAACAGGCAGTAAAATAATATTAATCGACCAAAAAATTATCCAACATACTTTTAATGTTTTGAGTCTTTTGTTCCAAAATTCAGATTTTATAATATAATCGTTCCATCCTATCAATCCAAGCATTACAAAAAATGGAATCACCGGAAAAATAAATCGTTCCTGCTTACTTGGAAGATATGAGTGAAACGCAAAGAATATAAATGTAGGCAAAAAAAGCAATATATGTTTTTTCCATGAACGAAAAAATCCAAATATAATAAATACACTTATTGGTGGGAGAAGCATCCCGAAAATTAATAACAAATAATTATACCAATTTAATAGAATATATTCATTTGAATGAGCTAAATTGTATCTTACATATTCAAAAAATTCCGCAAAAGGATAGCCCCATAAGCAAAAATCAACGATTCCCTGTATTAATAATAATGCTATTGTAACACCTAAAGTTAAAAATATTGCTTGCTTCCATTTTCTTTGAAATATTACAGCAAGAACCAAACCGCCTACAAACAAGACACTCTGCAACCGAATATTAATTGCAAAACCAAGTACAATCCCAGTTAATATAAAATAAAAATAAAAATTTTTTACTTTTGATTCGCTGTATGCAATTATTCTCCATGTGCCATACATCAGAAATGGAATACATACAATTTCTACAAGATTTCGTACACTAAGAAAAGGCACAAACCACAATAAGGCAAGCACAAGACCAACATTTTTTGCAGTTTTTAAATTTGAAACTTTGTATGCTATTTTAAAAGCATAGACGATTGTAAGCAAAGAAAAAAGTGCATGAAAAAGTCTTATAACATACATTTTCCC
This sequence comes from Bacteroidales bacterium, assembly GCA_036171495.1. Taxonomy (GTDB): domain Bacteria; phylum Bacteroidota; class Bacteroidia; order Bacteroidales; family GWA2-32-17; genus GWA2-32-17. The sequence goes on along the minus strand of JAVHRE010000455.1, from coordinate 2,601 downwards.
TTGTGGATTTGTAAACCCGATAAAATTTGTAAATGCAAAAAACAAATAATGCAATCCCACATATAACATACTGTGACCACTCGGAGTTGCGTCAGTATTACTCCATGGAAGCCATTTGTTATAGTCATAACCATCAGCCCAGGATTGTGCAACTTCAATCACAATAAAATGATCATCGTGCATCCCATAACCTTTAGAGAATAAAACAGCTAATAGCAACCATGAAAATGCAAGCATAAGAATGGTTCGCAAAGGATGTTCTTCCCAATATTGCAACAATATTTTTTTAATGTTTTTCATTATCTATAAATTTTTGAATTATAAACTAAACACTTCTTGCAATATAGCTGCCAGCCTTATACTTGCTTTTAAAAGTTGTGTTGCGACAACAATTTTTTCTTTGCTAATATAATCATCAGTAATCGTATCGTCTTTTACGTTATATGCGTCATTTAGAAATTTTCTGGAATCAGTCACCCATTTCACTACATTTAATTTTGCTGTGTTCTTAATTTTTTCAGCCGATGTTTTTGATAATATTTTTTCAATATCTGTAGAACTTATATTCCCAAATTCAATTATGTCGCTATCCCATACATGGTGGAGGTTTGTGGTTTTTCCATTAAAAAAAACAATGATATCATTTCCTCCTCGATCAACGCCATAACCCACATGCAAAGGTTGATGTAAATCGCCCATTAAATGAAATAAAATTTTCAGGTTAAAGCTGATTTCTTCTTTAGAAAGTTTTGATTTATTTTTTAAATTTTTTATTGCTATTTCTAATTGATTCGCCACATTATTCCCTTGTGCAATCGTGTCAGCATACACATTACCTTTTTCAATATTCAAGTAATGCCATGGCTTCATATTGTCATATTTGTGTTGCGATTTTATATCATCCATCCATGTGGCAGCTTCGCCCCACGTCATATCGCCAAAATATTTTTGCACAGAATCCTGTATGTTTTTATTTAAACTGCTTTTCGCAACTTCAGCAACAATTGTATGCCCAACTTTTCCCCATCCATAAGAAGATGAAAGCAATTTAAAAAACAGAAATACGAGTATTATTATTTTTATTTTCATGTAGTTACAAAAAGGATAAATATTTTTTTCAATTTATGTTTTACGTTTATGCAAAGTTTTTTTGAATAATGCCAATTACTAAAATTAAAATCCACGTTCAAGTATCCTATACATCATAAGCAACGAAAGGGTATTTTCAAAATGTTTTTCACTTAAAATCAGCATACCCAATTTTTCAGCCTCCAAATGTACAGGCATTTTTTGAAAATAATCATTATGCAATGTATTTAGAAATCGAATAATTTTAAACGCATTAATCCATGAAAAAAATCTTTTCTCAAAATTATTACGGGTTGTGCTGTGTTTGTTACATTCTATAATATTTGCTTCAAATGTAGCTGCATCAACAAAAATTCTAACAGATTCAGGAATATCGCTATATGTCTTTTGAATAGTTTCACAATCGGCACAATAAAGTTCTAAAGATTTTTTTATAAATAAAGCAAGGTCAAAAAATGCTTGCAAATTGTATGTGTAAATAAATTCATCATTTGTCACAATCCATTTCTGCAAGGCCGCACCTGTCCCAAATGGTACTCTGTGCGACGATCGGGGCGATGGAATAATGCGAGTGGAATTTATTTCAACAAAATTACCAAGAGGAATTATCTTATGCAAAAAATAAAAATCTTCGCCGGCTTGTTTCCTGTTCATTCCTCCCTGCCCGGCATACACTGATGCTTTAACGGCAAACGATGACCCAATGGTATGATACGCATACGGAAAACCACAATATTTTAAAGCTTGGTTAAAATAACGAAGATGTAATTCATATTGAATAATACCGTCGTAAATTTTCTTATCAAAAAAAACTCCTGAAACCGGATGTTCAAAATAGATTGATGCAGCTTTTGTTTCTGTATGTTCAAAGAACACAGCTTCAATTGCTGTAAAATAATTTGCATCACACAAAGCATCAGCATCAAACGAAAGGATGATCCCTTCTGATTTATTTAGTTGATTAAATCTTGCTAAAGCCTCGTCCATCCCTGTTTTTCGAGCAAATCCAACACCAGCATCTTTTTTTCTGACATCCGTAAGATTCAACACAAAACATGTAAACTTATCGTTGTTATTTTGTTCTGCCCAATGTGTTGCATCTTCAACAGATCGTTGATTTTGGAGACGAGCCTTTTCCGACACTTGTTCCGACGCATTCACAACAACAATAACTTCTACAGCACAAGCAGGTTTATTGCATTGCAGCAAAGAATTCAATGATTGAATTAAATCAGGTTCATCAAAGCATGGTATCACCACAACCATGTTCAATTCAGGATGAGGTGCTTCTTTAATAAAAACAGACTGGTGCAAATATCTCTGAAAATAAAAATCGGCAAACATGAAAACAAATTAGTAAATCTCAACAAAAATAATAATATTACCTTGATTCATGTATGTATTATACTTGAAATAATTGCAATCACAATCTTCGCAATGTAAGCATTAATAAAATCATTATTAACATTTCTCACTTGCAATAGTATCGTAAACACTGACCCGAAGGGTCAA
>JAVHRE010000454.1:0-1678 GCA_036171495.1 Bacteroidales bacterium | reverse complement strand
TCGTCCCATAATTGAGAGGCTAAATGTTATGAATGAGCAATATAGAAAAGAACATCCGAATACCGATGTTGTGGCTGGTCCATTGTCTGACCCAACTTATAATCCACAAGGAGAAGATTCCCCAACAGAAGAAAATGGTGGTTTTATAAGCAATTATAATGACTTCATTAATTTTATGAAAACACAGGCTGCTAACAACCCTGTAGAAGTAGCTGCTTATAGCATTAATTCTTCAAGTAATGGAGACATAATTTATTATGTGCAACCATGGGAAAATAATACAATAGATAAATCTATAAATTTTTTATATGGTCCTGGATTCAGTAGGGATGATATAATCGAGCAATATCATACTCACCCAGGTTCATCTGGACCAGGTATCACAGATGCCTTGTGGAGCAACACATATAATATCCCAGTTAATACAATAGGTGCTGATGGTATTATGTGGCAAGTGTATTATCCAAATCAATATATAGTGCCGAGATATCCAGATTGGTTACCATATGGATCTGTAATAAAACCGTAAACTAATAAATTATGCGCATAATTTTGTTTATTATATTATTTATCAATGGTTTTTACACTTTTGGTATTGGCATTGATACAAGTATATTTAAATTGAATGAGTATTTTAATACTGAACTAAAAAGTTTTATAGATACTGTTAAGCCAAATACAATAGGAAAAGGTAAGTATATGGTAATTGTAGCTAATTTTTATAAAATAGATAAGAAAAACAATGAATTTTGTTTTTGTCTTGGTGTTATTATGAATGAATTTGAATTAAAATATATGCAACACGATCTCATTTATTACTACAATAATGAAATTGTTTTAATCCAACTTCCTAAAGAAACAGATAAAATAATTTTAAAGGAGTTAAATGTTAAATCCATTGATAAAACAGATAGTGTAAACATTATATCAAAACTTTTCCCTGAAAGTAAAGGTGGTATTACAGGCACTTCTGAAGGTTTACTTTTTTGTTATAAAAAAAAATCAATTGAAAAAACATTTTATAAAAATGCTGATAAAATACCATTTGATAAGTATATATATCGAAAATTTCCAACAGGTGGTGTTATTAAACAAATTGAAGATAAGCATTAAATTATTAAGCCATAACGTAAAATTAATTTATAGCAAACAATAAAAATTATAACAGAAAAAAAATGAAAACACTACTATTTACAACCGCATTAATTGCAGCCCTTGGAACAGCAGCAAATGCACAGAATGTAGTTTACGGCTACGATGATGCAGGTAACCGGCAAACAAGGCGGTATTCATTAACAATATTGAGCACACAGCCGGGTGGTGGTATTACACAGTTTACAGTGCCTGCTTCTGCCTCGCAGCCAGCCACGGAGCAAAGCGAGTTAAACGGCACAAGTGAGCAGGCAGAATTAAGCGGAATAGAAGAGCAGCCGTTTAAAGAAACCCTTGCCACAGGTCAAACAGTTACAATTTTTCCGAACCCTACAAGCGGAGCTTTGGCAGTAGAGATAAGTAATTTACAAAGTTCTATAGCTTCGTTGCAAATAGTTGATGTGAGCGGAAAACAGCATTATATAAAAAATAACCTTATTGGGAGAGAAGAAATAAATTTGAGTAATTCTCCGGCAGGGGTTTATTTTTTGCGGATTACACTGGATGGGAAAATGGAGGAATGGAA
>JAVHRE010000453.1:0-1680 GCA_036171495.1 Bacteroidales bacterium | reverse complement strand
TGTAATTATTTAACTGCGATGCTAACAATTCGCCCAATAAATAATTGTGATAATAGCAAGGTGATGTTGCAATATGAATTTTTGTTGCCCAGTCGGGTTGGTTTCTATTGGCTGGACGTTTAATCATTTGATATTTTTCAACCAAATCCCACCAAAGTTTATTCAAATTCTGGTCAGGATTTTCGTACAGGGCTTTTTCGAAATGATACATAACTTGTGCCCAGCGGCTAAAAACTAATTGTTCTAATCGTAACATTTTAAAACTTTCTTCGGCAATTTTTTGTTTTTCTTTATCGTTAATTTTAACCATATCCTGAATCCACTGGGCATTTGAAGCAAGTCGTCCCATTAACATTGCAATAGCTTCGGTTGTAAATGTGTGAGCAGGTTCACGCAACGTGTAAGGTAAACTTGGGTCAATATATTTATCGTACGAAGCATGTCCGAACTCATGAAGCAGTGTGCTCATCCAATCATGATTTCGTATAACATTACACATAACTCTTATATCGCCCTCTTTATTAATATCGGTACTGTATGCGTGTTGATTTTTTCCTGGTTTTTCGTACAGGTCGCTATGTGATATCAGTGCACTAATATCCATGTTTATTCCGGCATAATAGTTTTTTGTTAATTCCACTATGTCTTTATCTTTAAAATAACCATCAAGGTCAACATTGTAAATTTTTGGTGCTTCCTGAAAAAAACGGTTCTGATAATCCCATGGCATTAAATCTTCTTTTTTTATTTTTAATCGTTTTGCCAAAATATCGTCCATTTCACTTTTTAATTGAGCGAATTTGCCTGATGTCAAGCTATCAAGTTCGTCGAATATAGCAGAAACTTCTTTAGGGTCCTGGTCGTCAAGGGTAAGTTCCATTTCATGGTAGTTATTAAAACCGAACGATTTAGCTACTTCGTTGCGAAGTTTTGCGAGTTTAATAATGTCATCGGCTACAACCGGACCAATTTTTTTAACTGAAAGCCAAGCATTTTTGAGTTTTTTTGAATCGGTAGAATTCGATAATATCTCTTCAATTTCGTTATCGGTTAGCTTTTTGCCATCAACTTCGGCACGAAAAACAGAAAATTTTTGTTCAATTTGATTTCCAAGTTCAACCATCTGTCTCATTTTTATGCTGTCTATTTGTTTGGGCAGCATGGTATTATAAATCATGTTAAGTTCGCGTTTTTTTAGTTCATCGGTAATTTGTCCCGATTCTTTAACTTTTTTAAATGCAGCAAAAAGTGCTGTGTCTGCTAAAATTTTATTTGCAGCTATCTCGGCGTCAGACGATTTTTTGTAATCTTCGTCTTTTCCGGTAATAGAGGCATTCCAATAGGCAAGATTAGTTTCTTTATACAATGGAATTGTTTTTGACTCAAAAACTTTTACCAACGAATCGTATTCTTTATTCATATCTGTTACATTATTATAATTTTGATTACTAACACATCCAACGGTAAATGTTGCCATAATTGCAAATTCGATTAATTGAGATGACTTTTTCATTTTATTTATTTTTTATTATTTCACAAAGTTGGCAAAAGGTTTTTTTAAAATGGAATTAATTGCTGAAAATATTTGTATTATAAAACATCTTTCCAAAATAAAAATATTCCAATTAGAAAAGCTCTTCCAAATGCTCCAAAAACCCTCAAGGTTTTGCAATGGCTTAA
>JAVHRE010000452.1:0-1690 GCA_036171495.1 Bacteroidales bacterium | reverse complement strand
TTGACAAATACTGATGTCTATTCATTAGCCATAAGCGGAACAAACATTTTTGCAGGGACTGGTGGTGGCGTATTTTTATCGTCCAACAATGGCTCTTCATGGACTGCCATAAATAATGGTATAACATTTCCTTATATCACTTCATTAGCCATAAGTGGAAGCAACATTTTGGCAGGTACTGCTGGTGACGGTGTCTTTTTATCGTCCAACAATGGCTCTTCATGGACTGCCATAAATAACGGTTTAACAAGTCTTGATGTTAGAGCATTCTTCATAAGCGGAACAGACATTTTTGCAGGGACTTATGGTGGTGGAGTTTGGAAGAGACCTTTATCTGAAATAACAGGAATAAATAAAACAAATAATAATGAAAGCAATATTGCGGTTTATCCCAACCCTGCAACAAATAACATAACAATAGAAAGTCCACAGCAAGCAGTAATTGAAATTTCAAACATACAAGGGCAGCTAATAAAAACCCTTGCAGCAAACAGCAACAAAACAAGTGTGAATGTTTCAAGTTTTGCAAGAGGGATGTATTTAATAAAAGTTAAAACGGAAAAAGGAGTTGCAGTAGAAAAATTTGTGAAAGAATAAATTAGAGAATTAGAGTTCTTTGTTTTACACAATTTCATTAATTCATTTCACATCACATAATAATATTTAACACAAAGCGTTAATCTGTTATATTAACCAATTAAATATTACAATTATGACAACAATTAATGAGATTTCAAAGCACACCGGTTCAGAAGGCGGTAATGCTAAAAACGTAGCAAATTTCGAAAAACTAATTTCAGTTTGCACAGGTTACGGAGCACCCTACAATCCGGCAAAAGCTTCATTAAAACTAACTGGCTTAAATACTCTTCTTACATCTGCCCAAACAGCAATGACAAATTTTAAAGACAAATTCAATGCTTATTCTATCGCTGTAGATGAAAGAGAAATTCTTTTCGCACCTAAACCATTCAGTAAGTTTATAACCCGTCTTTTAAATGCACTCGAAAGTTCCGCTGTTACCGAGCAAAAAGTTGAAGATGCTAAATCCATAACCCGAAAACTTACAGGAAAAAGAGCTACCCCAAAAAATAAAAAAACTTTGGCTCCTTCTACTACAGATACCGCAACAACAACTTTATCCGAAGCAGAACACGAAGAAATTTCATCATCACAAATGAGTTACGACAACCGTTTGGATAATTTCGCCAAACTTATCAATTTATTAGCTGCCGAACCCGGTTATGCTCCAAATGAAGCCGATTTAAAAGTAACTGCTTTAAATACCTTACTTGCATCAATGAAAACAAAAAACACAGCAGTAATAAATGCAAAAACATCTTTAGACAATGCCCGGATTAGTCGGAATAAAATCCTTTATTTTGATGTAACAGCAATTTATAATATACAATCAGATGCAAAGAAATATGTTAAATCAGTTTTCGGAGCAACAAGTCCCGAATATAAACTAATATCTAAGATACGTTTTACAAAACCCAGATAACCTTTTTCAGAAAATAACCCCAGTGCTTTTAGAAACTTACTAAGCACTTTGACAAATTACGACAGGGTTTTAAGAAACAATGAAAGGACTTTAAGAAACAGTCAAAGCATTTTAGGAAACAACAAAAGCGTTTTAGGAAACAGTCAAAGGGTTTTAAGAAACAACGAAAGGACTTTAGGAAACAGT
>JAVHRE010000451.1:0-1691 GCA_036171495.1 Bacteroidales bacterium | reverse complement strand
CTGTATGACAACTGTATGACAACTGTATGACAACTGTATGACAACTGTATGACAATAAACAATAAATAAAAAATATATGGAAAAAAAACATTTTGAACGTCCAATAATAAAAAAGTTACAAACTGGAATGCCCAATAAATTTGGGATGAAAACGGAATATGAACCAATTACAGAAATTGATGGAGTTCCCGTTAAAGAACTTATTTCAAAATACGGGAGCCCTCTTTATGTTATTTCTGAAAAAACAATTCGTGAAACTTGTCGCGAAGCAAATAGAGCATTTAGCACACGCTATCCTAAAGTACAATTTGCTTGGTCGTACAAAACAAATTACATGAATGCTGTGTGTAATGTTTTTCACTCCGAAGGTTCGTGGGCAGAGGTTGTTTCGGGATTTGAATATGATAAAGCTATTGCAAATGGAGTTCCTCCAAGTAAAATATTATTTAATGGTCCCGATAAATCGGATAAAGATTTAGAAAAAGCAATTAAACATGGCTCATATATTCACATTGACCATTTTGATGAATTATATACAATTTTAGGTTTAACTGCAAAAATGAAAGAACGTCCAAAAGTTGCAATTCGTGTAAATATGGATTGTGGTATTTATCCGATGTGGTCGCGCTTTGGATTTAATTATGAAAATGGCGAAGCTTGGGAAGCTATTAACCGAATAATGATTAGCAAAAAAATTGATTTAGTTGGATTACACAGTCATATCGGCACTTACATTCTTGCACCATGGGCTTATGGAGTTGCAGCTAAAAAACTTGCCGATTTAGCTGCTGCTATTGACAAAAAATTTAATCATCACATAAAATACATTGATTTAGGCGGAGGATTTGCTTCAAAAAACACTTTAAAAGGTGCGTATTTACCGGGTTCAGATACTTGTCCAACATTCGACCAATATGCCGATGCCATTACATCTGCACTAATAAATAGTCAAATAAATCACGAACATTTACCTGTTTTAATGCTCGAAACTGGTCGCGCATTAATTGATGATGCAGGCTTTTTATTAGGCACAGTGTTAGCAAATAAAAGATTACCCGAAGGAAAACTTGCAACAATAATTGATATTGGAGTAAATTTACTTTTTACTTCATTTTGGTACGACCACAAAATAACGCCTGCTCAACAATTCAGTCATCATACTGAAGATGCAATTATTTACGGACCTTTATGTATGAACATAGATATTATTCGCGAAAATGTTCAGCTTCCGCCAATGAAAAAAGGTGACAATGTGGTAATTAGCAGAATCGGAGCTTACAACATGACACAATGGATGCAATTTATAACATTGCGCCCAAACATTGTAATGATTGACACAAAAAGTAAAGCTCATGTAATTCGTGGGAACGAAACAGCTGTTTCAATTAACGAAAATGAAAAAGTTCCGGAACATCTTGTTAAATTTGAACTTTAATTAATGTTTGCAAGAAAACGCCAAATACTACGTTATTCTCGTTTTAAAAATCAGTCATTCCGCTTAGGCGGAACTCCTGATTTTTAAAACTTCGAAAGCCTTGTCTTTGACGTTTTCTTATCAAACATTGAATTTTCTCTAAACTAATTATTAAGTGAAGAACAACTTTAAAAACAATACAAATCGTTATGCTGAATTTACTCGTCATTCCCGCGCAGGCGGGAATCCCCTGTTTATTTGTCGTTCCCGTCTTCGG
>JAVHRE010000450.1:0-1709 GCA_036171495.1 Bacteroidales bacterium | reverse complement strand
GAACCGTGCAAGGTTTTTTATCAGTAAAATTTATTATAGTTGTATTTCCAAATGCTTTGCAAAAAATAATGTTATCAGGTTTTTCGAAAATAATCCCATTGCAATGCGAGATTATTAGTTTTTTGATTTGTTTTTTCATAAAGTTTATTTTTTACAATTTTATGTATCTCTCTATTAGAATTAATCTGGGAAAATGAAAAATTTGACACGATTTTGGTAATTATTTTCAACAAGTTTCTGTTTGTATTAATTGGTGGGCTTATTGGGATTGAATTGGGTTATTGAGTTGAAAATTGGAATGAAAAATTTACCGTTAACTGAACGGGTGCTACCGTTAACTTGATGGATGTTACCGTTAACTGATTGTGGGTTGATTTAGTGGGAGTGAGATTTGTATCTTTACAGTGAGATTGATAATATAAAATTAATATAATTAACTAAAACATACCATAAAAGAAAATAAATTTAATAATTATACAATAAAAATAGAATAAATGCGTTTGAGTGGTTGAATGAGTTATTAGGTCAGCGAAGTACGAAAAGAATACGAACTTACGAAATACGAAACACTACGAATTACAAGCAAGGTACGAACCCACGCCTTTGGCGGGGCAGGCTTACGAAATACGAAACTCAGCGAAGTATAAATGAGAAAGTAAAAAATAATAAAAGCCAAAGATTCTCAGATTTAAAAAGGAGGTATTTATGAAACAGTAAATGAAAAAAATTTATAGGTATAATCGTTTAGGTCGCATAACTAATTGATTGATTTTATTCGTATTGGATTATTATTTACCATTTTTTTAATAAGCACATCAAATATCGTGTCCATATTATTTCGCCTGTTATATCTAAAATGAAACTCATCCAAATATTCTTGTAATCTTACTTTGCTACAGTGATGGTGTATTCCTCTTAACCAACCTTTCAAGTTCATTATATGAATATGTAAGTCTGGTAAATTTTTACCATCGTTTGATGGAATCTGTTGTAATGTCGGGTAGTCTTTCTTTAATGGTGAATAGCCATTCCATTTATCAGTTATTACATCTGCTTTCTTACTGATATAGGTATCAAAGAATGGTTTAAATTCTTCTTCAGACGCATGTTCTATTATATGTGCATAAGCTCGTCCAACACCATTTTTAACTTTTTCTAAAGCGACAACAACCAAGCGTTTCTTTCCTTTACTTCTACCTCGTTTTTGTTCCTCCGGTCCTCCTATAAAAAAGTCATCTACTTCTACATCGCCTTCTAATGGATATTTTTTACTGCTTTTCATTGCCTGTTGAATCTTCCATTTGAACTCCCAGCACGTCATTTGCCTCAATTCAAATTCTTTTGATAATTCTAAAGAAGACATGCCTTTCTTTTTTGTACTTACTTTAAAAGCTATATGAAACGCCAAATGTAATGGAAATTTGCACTTATCAAACATTGTCCCAGATGTAGGACTTTCGTCAAATCCACACTTTATGCATCTTCGTGAATATGGCTTCCTTCCTTTACAATATTTATCATTCCCGCATTTCTTACATTTATAATCTTTATCGCTCCATTTAATACCTGCAATATACCGGTAACAAGCCTCATCATTATTAAATGCTCTATAAAATTTTATTGAGTTCACTCCTTCAAATTTTTCCCTTGCTTCCATTTTGCAAAGGTATGTTATTTTTTTATTTCTGCGACCTAAACGATTATACCTA
>JAVHRE010000449.1:0-8904 GCA_036171495.1 Bacteroidales bacterium | reverse complement strand
ATAAGTTTAGTGCAACTCGTGTCAAAAATAAAATTATGCGTAACATCAGTTATTTTAGATTTTATAATAAAAACATTTCTGAATTTAAGTCACAAATGCAACTTTTTGATTAAGCAAATTTATATAAAAAAATTCATTTGGTGTTAAAAAATTTAATTTTTTATTACTTGATGTCGGTTTGGTATTACAATAATTAATGCTACTTCGACTTTGCCCAGTACAAGTCTATGATGATTGAATATTGATGATTTTCTAATAATAAATAATAAATTTTTTTGTATTAAAAATAATTACCTTTAACGCAACAAAATAATTTTATTATGAAAAATATTTTTACTCTTGTAATGGCATGGATTTTTATATTTGCTTCGTTTACAGCAAATTCGCAAACAAATAAAAATTCATCATTAACTAAAATTGCTTGGTTAAACGGAAGTAATTCTTCGATTAAATTTAAACCTCAGGTAAAATTGTCTGGCAACAAAATTTTTATTGCTTATAAATCGGAGTTTGGGCTAACTAAAAACGATGAAATGAAAATTGTTCGTCAGGAAAACGACAAATTAGGTTTTGTCCATTATCGTTACCAACAATATAACAACGGGTTACCTGTTGATGGTGCGGTTTATATTATTCACGAAAAAAATGGAAAAGCTGTTACAGGTAACGGACAAATTGTTTCTGGGCTTAACAAATCAGCAAAACCAATTATTTCTAAAACTGAAGCTTTAAACATAGCAATGAAAGAAATTCCATCGCAAAAATATATTTGGCAAGATAATGAATCGGAAAAAATGCTAAAACAAATTAAAAAAGACAATAATGCAACTTATTATCCGGTTCCCGAATTAGTTTTATTCGATAAAAAATTCTCTGGCAATGCAACTGCTTATAAGTTAGCATATAAAATTGAAATTTACTCAATTATTCCACTTCAACGAAAATATATTTATGTTGATGCAATAACTGGAAATGTTATTCATAGTATTAACATGATTCAACATACCGATGTTAACGCAACCGGTGTAACAAAATACAATGGAAATCAACCTATAGTTATTGATTCGTTTGCCCAAGGTCAATTTCGATTAAGAGAATACACAAGAGGAAACGGAATTATAACAAAAAGTGCTCTAAATGGAGAAGATTATAATCTTGCAGTTGATGTTACCGACGACAGTACTTTTTTTAATTCCGATGATGTAGCTGTTAATGCTCATTGGGCTGCCGAAATGACTTATGATTTTTATCTTAATGTATTTGGAAGAAATAGTTACGATAATAATGGTTCTGCTTTATTATCTTATGTTCATTATAGTAATGCTTATGCAAACGCCTTTTGGGACGGTACCCGTATGACTTATGGTGATGGAAATGGAACATATTCGGCTTTTACTTCATTAGAAATTTGTGGACACGAAATAACACATGCTGTAACACAAAGCACAGCAAATCTTGTATATCAGGATGAATCCGGTGCCCTTAACGAAAGCTTTAGCGATATGTTTGGCACAAGTATAGAATTTTTTGCCAGTAGTACACCCGATTGGCTTATGGGTGAAGATTTAGGAACCCCTTTCCGCTCAATGAGCAATCCTAACGATTACCAAAATCCTGATACTTATCATGGAACGTATTGGGATACAGACCCGAACAATACGGATAATGGCGGCGTTCATACAAATTCCGGAGTTGGAAATTATTGGTTTTATCTTCTTACCGATGGTGGAATTGGCTCAAATGATAATGGCACTGCATTTTCAGTAACAGGACTTGGGCATGCTTCTTCTCAAGCCATTGCATATAGAACTCTTACATATTATTTAACGCCCACCTCGCAATATTATGACACATATTTAGCTTCGTTACAAGCTGCCGAAGATTTATTTGGTGCATGTTCCAACGAAGTTTATCAAACTGCAAATGCTTGGGCTGCTGTTGGAGTTGGTTATCCTTACGATAATCAAAAAGTTTATCTTGTAGATATTACATCACCATATACTTCTTGCGGATTAGGATTACAAAATGTTTCTACTATACTTTTTTATAACGGATGCAACACTTCGTTGCAAATTGGCGATACAATTTCGCTATCATATCAATTCGATAATGGTAGCAAAGTTTACGAAAATCATATTTTAACTAATGTTTGGAATGGTGGTGATTCGCTTAATTTCACTTTTTCAACTCCTGTTGATGCTTCTGCTTTGGGGACACACACTGTAAATTGCTGGATTAAATTTGGTTCGGGAACAACAGGTTATACCGATAGCATTATTGGTTTTACATTTAATAATTTGTTACAACAAAATATAGATGTTGGTGTTGTCGGTTTTAGTTCGCCAGTATCATCATGTAATTTAACAAATAACGAACCAGTTGCTATTAAAATTCGTTTCTTTGGCTGCGACTCATTAGCAACGGGCAATACTATTGATGTCGCGTACCGTTCAAACAATGGAACACCTGTAATTGAGCAATTTATACTTCCAACAAATATGTATCCTACTGATACTTTTACTTATGTTTTTAATCAAAAATTAGATGCTTCGGGCGATGGCATTTATACCCTTGATGCGTGGACAGCTTTTAATATTGATACTTTAAATAATAATGATACTATTTTTAATTATAAAGTTAAAAATCCAAATTCATTGGGATTTAACACATTAGGATTTGAAGAAACAAATGCACTCGATTATTTTTTAATTAATACAACACATAATTCCAATGCTTTTATTACAACTCAGGCACACGCTCCCGGTAGCACTAAAGGTTTACTTATGACAGGAGGTAATGCACTTACGTATATTAATTTGTTACAAATGCCCGACGGTATTAACACCTGGCAAATAAATGAGTTTCTATCTGCTAAATCAAATTTTTGCGTTGATGCAACTACATGGAATTCTGCTTATTTAAAATTCTCATTAAAACAAACCCATGGTGGCACACTTTATTCTCAATATCTTGGTGGAAATGTAAACGATTACACCATTGCAAGTAATATGCGAATTCTTGCTAACAATACACAAATTGGTGGTACTTATAATCCTTCAACTCCCGGTTCCGACCCTTTTGTAACTCATTTAATAGATTTGAATAATTATGTGGGCTCAAACTTTGAATTTACTTTTGAAACAAGAAACATTTCAAAAGATACAACAATTTTTATCCCTTTTGTTCTTGATAACGCTTATATTGATAATGTTCGCTTTTTTCCGGGTCCTTTAGCTGTTGATGATACAATTGGCGTTTCAAACATTAGCTCTGTTACTATTGCTGTTCTCGATAATGATAACAATCATGGTATTTCTGCTTTAAAATTTAAATTAATAACAAATCCCACGCATGGAAATGTGTTAATTAATTCAGATACAACTCTCACATATACACCAAACAATGCTTATTTAGGATACGATACTTTAACATATAGTATTTGTTATACAAGTGATACAACAATTTGTGACGAAGCAATAGTAGTTTTTAGAGTAGTTGAAAGTATTGATGAAATTAATGGAATTGATTTTGTTGCTGCATACCCCAATCCATTTAAAGATGACATAACAATAGAATATTCTGCAAAAAATACAAGCAAAATAAATATTACAATTTCAGATGCATTGTCAAGAATAATAAAATCGGAAATTAAAACTTTAAATGCAGGTACAAATAAATTAACTTTTAATTTAAAAGAACAACCAAGCGGTTTGTATTTTGTTACAATAAAAACTAAAAACACTGTTAAAACTTTAAAGGTTACAAAGTTGTAGAGATATTGCAACGGATAAAGAAGTTTTTGTTATTTAAAAGTTTCGGTTTTGTGTAAGGTTTTATTTCCATTTGAAATAACCCAAATATTATAAGTGCCGGCAGATAATTTGCTTATGTCAATTTCATAAAAACCGAAAGCATTTGGTACAGGGTTTTTTAAATCAATTACATTTTCATTTTTTACATTTTCAAAAAATATTTCACTTACATTTTTAAATGTTGTTGCATTAATCGAATATTTTATTGATTTATCAAGTTCGGGAGTTGTTTGTGTATTGGTATTTGCTGGTTTTGTGGCAGTATTTACAGTAGTTTTATTTGAAGTTGGCTCAATATTTTTTTGCTTCTTACTTTCGGTAATTATTGATTTAGTGTTATGTGCATTTTTTTCTGGAGTAGGCAAAACATTTAAGTTGTTTGTTTGGCTCAAATTGTTTGCAATTTGTTGATTAGAAACATTATTCTTACTACTTAAATTTTCATTATTGTTATTTTGCTTGTTTTGAAAATAAAATAACAATGCAGCAATAATGATTGCAGATAAACTAATTCCAGAAATCAAATATTTTAACAATACTCTATTTATTGCAGAAACAGAATATTCCGGAATGTGACGTTCGATGCTCTCCCACATCGAATCGGGAGGATTTTTATCAAAATTTTTTGTATGAGAAACAAAAAATTCTCCCACGTCGGTTTTAATTAACTCGTTCATAACTCTTGTTTTTTATATTAATTAACTGCTCTTGCAGCATTTTTTTTGCTTTACAATATTGCGATTTTGAAGTTGATACAGAAATATTTAATTTTTCAGCAATTTCTTTATGGCTAAATCCTTCGTAAGCAAAAAGATTAAATATTATACGTTTACTATTTGGTAAATTCTGTATCATACCCATTAAATCTTCAACTGACAAATTTGTAATTGCCTCATCTTCTACTATATCACACTGTTCGGTAATGTCTTCGTTTATTTCCTGAAAGTGCATTCCATATTTTTTTATATAATCAATAGCAGCATTAATAATTATTCGTTTAACCCACCCCTCAAACGAACCTTGAAATCTAAACTTATCAAGGTTTTTAAAAACTCTTATAAAGCCTTCTTGTAAAATATCTTCGGCTTGATTACTTCGCTGAGCAAACCTACTGCAAATGCCAAACATTTTAGCAGCAAACGTTTTGTAAAGCAACTTTTGTGCTTCACGATTATTTTGCAAACAAGCAATAATTATTTCTTTTTCAGTTTGCATTTATGGCATTTTATTACATTATACTTATTCAACTACAAAAAGTTACTCGTTATTAGCTTTTTTTAATGACTCTTTATTAACAGTATTTCTTGGGCTGTGAGTATTCTCAAAAATCTTTAAAGCTATTCCTAAAGATTTAAAAAACACTATAACGCCCAAAAAGATGATAATCCCTAACATTACGTTAGTTATATCCCATTCTATATTTAAAAATTGCGATAACATATATTTAATAATTTAACTTGCACTTAATAATATTTTAGGTTTTTGCGATTTAAATAGAAAACCTGAAACATTGCTCACATCAGTTAATCCAAATTGTTTAGCTTTGTTTAAAGCAATACTCATCAATTCGTTTGAACATTCATTAACATCAATTCCATCAAAAGTTGTAACCATACATTTATAAGAAAAATATAATTGATTTTCAATTTCCATAATTTGAATGGTGTTAAGTTGCGGGTATAATATATATTCCGATTCAAATATTTCACTTATTCCTGCAATATCAGAGCCATCTAACAATAAACCACTATTTACAGCATTATTTAGCATATTGGTGCAAATTGTTAAGCATTTCTCGTTCCCAGCTATATCGCTAAAAAAAAGATAAACGGTTTTATTATTTATTTTGTTATTATTCATGATTTATAATATTAACATTAAAGCACTTGTAAAAACCTGAACTGGCAAAATATAATTAACTGTAAATCCAATCAATATAATTATTATGTTAATTGTTATTAGGATTAAAGTTACTTCGCGTTGCTGTAATCCTTTTTTTAATAAGATGTGATGTAAATGGTCTTTTCCGGCAGTAAATGGCGATTTATGTTTAAATATTCTAATTGCAAAAACTCTTAAAGTATCGAATACCGGCAAAAACATTATACTCGAAATTGAAACAACCATGTTTTGTGGTGAATAAACGCGAATTGCTTCGACCCCATTAAGTTCAATAATTTTGATTCCAAATATTACTGTTAAAAAGCCAAGAATTAAAGCACCGGTATCGCCCATAAAAATTTTTGCGGGATTATAATTGTAAATTAAAAAACCTAACAAACTGCCGGATACTGCAAATGACAGTAATGCAAAAGAAGTATGATGAAGCGAAAAAAACAGATAACCTATTACAATAAAATTAATAATGCCAATACCTGCAGCCAATCCATCAATGCCATCAATTAAATTATATGCATTTATAACACCAACAATTAAAATAACAGAAAAAACATATTGAACAACTATTGGTAATTCGTTAATTCCTAAAAAGCCATAAAAAGAAGTAATTCTAATTCCACCGGCAACAATAATGAATGCAGCAATAATTTGAAGAACTAATTTTTTCTTTGCTTTCATTCCTTTAATGTCGTCGAATATGCCTGTAATTAATAGAATTAACGAACTTACCGAAATAAAAATAAAATCGGAATTATTAAAAAACTTATACCAAAATAATGAAGCTATAAAAAGACCTAAAAAAATTGCTATTCCGCCTAAATTTGGAATTCTGCCGGTGTGTATTTTTCTGCTATTGGGAATATCAACATACCCGTACTTTAAACTTAATTTAATTATAAAAGGTATTATTAATGCAGAAATTAAAACAGCGGTTGCAAAAACAATAAAATGCTTATATTCAAAAGTTAAGGAGGGTAATTTGTGAATAATTTCTAACATATTCCTTTTTTATATAATCAATTTTACACATAAGACTTTTGATTTTAAAAAAAGGTTTCCGTGAATTTAAAATATTAGCAAATATTTATTTTACTTAAGGTGGGTTCTAAATCCCGCCTAAAACGGGAGCGTCATGGTGGGCTTGATCCGCCATCTCATATTAAAGGCAGTCCTTCGTTTTGTGAGATGCTGAAATATCCTGAGCTTGCCTGCCCTGAGCCTGCCGAAGTGGACGAAGGGCAGCATGACGATTTTGGTATTTTTAGAAATCCCCTTAATGCTATATTGCAATGGTGTTAGGGTTTGGTTAGACGAATAACTTCAATAAACCGATTTTTATAATGAGAATTTTTATAATCTGTAATTACCACACCATTATGTTTTTTTGAAGATGATGCTTGAATAAAAGTTAAAGGTTCACCAATTTTAGAAATAACAATTCCCACATGACCAATTTTTCTGTTTTTAGAATTTTCGCGGGTAAATAAAATAATATCACCGGTTTTACAACTGTCAATACTTATTGGAACACCAAATTGCGGAAAATCGTAAGAATTAAGAGTTGTCTTAATTCCGAAATGATTGTAAACATAATAAACAAAGCCGGAGCAGTCGAATCCGTCGGGAGTATAGCCAGCCCAGAGATATGGAGTTCCAATAAATTTTTTAGCAAAGTTTACAAGGCTATCCGGATTAACATCAACAAATTCCTTTTTTTGAGCAAATATATTAATGTTAGATGTAATAAAAACAATGGTAGTAAAAAATAATACAAGTAAACATTTTATCATTATCAAGTTAAACGATTTTACCGTTTACTCCTTTCACTTTTTTTAATAATCCAACGGACACTTCACCATTTAGAGGTTCGCCATTCTCAAAATATGCTAAATCGCCAGCCATCTGCTTATTTCCCTGCTGTTCAATAATTAACATTCCGTTTTTGGTTTTATGTTTTTTAAAATCACCCGTTTTTTGAACTTTACCAGATGAAATAACAAACCATGCATTATCTGTAAAATATTTGCCATCGGCAATTGAATTAAGGTTTACAACAACATTATCGCCAACAGATACAATTGGAGTTTTATTTTCTGAAAACAAATTTGCCTGAGTTCCATCAACTAACATCAATTTGTGAACATATTTTTTATGAACAATCTGACTATCTTTTACTTCGTAAATAAAATTTGATGTAGAACTTTGATAAAAACCATCTTTAACAGGAGCTAAATTTAACGAAACATTTTGACCGCTTGCTCCAATTGCATCTTCGGCATGGCGGCGGTGAATTTCCATATCGAAACCTTCAGTAACGTGAACTAAACTAATATGCAAGTGCTTATCAACAACCTCGCGAAGATGTTTTTCGATGTTCAAATCGTTTAATATTGCTTTGTTTGCTAAAAAATAATAGTTAGAGGTGTTTTCTTCTTTTTGAAGTACAATTACAGCTTTATCGAAATATATTAATTTGTATGTAATTATCTCATCTTTATTTATTTGTAAACTATTTGCATTTTGCTGATAATTCCATTTTGCTGTTTTTTTATTACTTCCGTTTTCAATTATTAATTCGTTGTTTTCGTGAAAACAATATTTTTCATCATCATTTTTATCATCAACATAAACCCAATTTTTTCCTACTAATAAACTATTCAAATCAACATTGTTAGTTATTGATTTTAAAACTGATGCTGCGTTATTAATAAAATGTTCCATTTTTAAGCTAATTAAATAAATTATTTATTTCAATTTTCAAAATTATAAAATATTTAACAATTTTAAAATGAATTTTAAAAATGCTGTATGTATTATAGCAACATGTGCTAATCAATGGTTGATTATTTGTTACTTCTTATGTCCCAATGTGGCTATTGTTTGGTAAAAGAAAAAATCAATCATTCCGCCATTGTTCCGCCGAAGCGGAACAATTGTGCATATCACATGCTCGAAAAGAGATTGCAAATCGTTCCGCCGAAGCGGAACGAAGGCAGTAAGATTTTCAAAACTTCGCAAGCCTTGAACTCGAACATTACTCACATTTATTTTTATAGTTCGACAGGCTCACTACAAGTTTTTAAAAGTGTTCCCTTCGTCAAGCTCAGGGCAAGCTGTGAAATCGCGGAGCTTACACTGAGGAATTGTTATGAAATAACCTAATCATTTATAATTAGCAACGTCATTTATGACG
>JAVHRE010000448.1:0-8996 GCA_036171495.1 Bacteroidales bacterium | reverse complement strand
ATTTAGCCATTGAACTAAATAAGAGCAAATTTACATGTTTTCTTGCAGGCACTAATTATACTTAGAACATTCAGGTCTGAAAAAAAAATGCAAACCTAAACGCTCGATATAAAATAATAACCATTTTTAGCAAAACAATATAACCATTTAAAGTTTAACTTATAAAATTATTTACGGATGAAATTAGGCAAATGGATAGGAGGTGGATTAGGTTGGGCATTTTTTGGTCCAATTGGTGCATTATTTGGATTTGCAGTTGGTTCAATTTTAGATGTTGATGAAATTGTTCATGTAAAAACAAGCTTCAAAACTACGCGTGGCGATTTTACTTTAAGTCTTATTGTTCTTATTGCAGCAGTGATGAAAGCCGATGGAAAAATTTTAAAAGTTGAACTCGATTATGTTAAGCAATTTTTAATAAGCAATTTAGGACCAGATGCTACAAAAGATGCATTAAAGA
The DNA here is from genome assembly GCA_036171495.1 of Bacteroidales bacterium. Lineage (GTDB taxonomy): Bacteria > Bacteroidota > Bacteroidia > Bacteroidales > GWA2-32-17 > GWA2-32-17. Next base: position 8,536 of record JAVHRE010000448.1, on the reverse strand, counting down.
TGTTAAAAGATTTATTAAAGCAAGATATTCCTGTTTATGATGTTACACAACAAATTCGCCAATATTTAGATTATTCTTCCCGATTACAATTACTTCATTTTTTATACGGATTAGCAAAATCCGATGGTAATGTTCACGAAAAGGAAATTACATTAATTTGGGAAATTGGACTTGGAATGGGCTTATCAAATCAAGATGTAAATTCAGTAGTAGCAATGTTTACAGATAATTTAGAATCTGCATATAAAATTCTCGAAATTAATTCAACTGCAACTAACGAAGAAGTAAAAAAAGCATATCGTAAGCAAGCTCAACAGCATCACCCCGATAGAGTTAGTTATCTTGGTGAGGAAATTCAAAAATCAGCTAAAGAAAAATTCCAGAAAATCAACGAAGCTTACGAAAAAATAAAAAAAGATAGGGGATTAGTTTAAATGTTAATAAATTCATGCAAATTATTGTAATATTATTATTCAACTTCATATATTTGCAGAAACAGAATTAAGATTATTATGAAATTAAAAGAAATTATGGCAATAACCGGTTATCACGGTTTATTTAAAGTAGTATCGCAAACTAAAAACAGCGTTATTGTTGAATCTTTGATTGATGGCAAAAGAATGCCAGCTTTCAATTCATACAAAATTATTTCGCTAAAAGATATTGCTATTTTTACCGAGGATAAAGAATTGCCTCTGTCAGAAATATTCAAAGTAATGCTTGAAAAGTTTGAAAAGAAACCTTCTATTGATGTTAAATCACAAAACAATGAATTAATTAAAGCATTTTCGGGAGTTATTCCAAATTACGATAAAAATAGGGTATATGTGTCTGACATAAAAAAGGTGTTTTCATGGTATAACATACTTTTATCCAAAGATTTACTTAATGAAGAACCTGAAGTAGAAGGAGAAACTTCGATTAATGAAGTTGAAAAGACTGATATTGAGAAAAAAGCAGCCAAACCAAAAGCTAATAAAACAGTTAAACCTAAAGAAACTAAACAAGTAAAAGCTACATCAAAATCTAAAAGTCAAACTAAAACTTCAACAGTTAGAAAAAGTTCTAGTTCATCTAAATAATATAGAGGAATCGCCATAACTTAAAAAGCGAAAATTATTATTTAATGCATAACTATATATTTCTTTCCATTTATCCCCAACTATTGCTGCAACTAATGCTAATAATGTGCTTTTTGGTTGATGAAAATTTGTAATTAAACCAGAAACTATTTTGAAATTGTATCCCGGTGCGAGCATTATTGAAGTAGAGGCATATAATACATCTAAATTATTTTCGAGCAAATAATCCTCTATATATTTTAGTGCAAATAATGGTTTGTTAGTATAATTTTTAGTGTATGCGTCCCATTGATTTACAAATACTTGACTTGTATTCGGATTGTTTTTCAATAAATTTCCTATATAATATAAACTTTCAAGAGTTCTTACAGAAGTTGTACCTACTGCAATTATATTCGGATAAAAATTTATTAAATTTTTAATTAATTGTAACGAAACTTGAAAATGTTCAGTGTGCATTTGATGCTCGCCTAACGTAGTGTTTTGTAATGGTTTAAATGTTCCTGCTCCAACATGCAAGGTCAAATAATCTAATTTAATACCTTTTTTTGATAATTCTACAAACTCATTATCGGTGAAATGAAGCCCTGCTGTAGGTGCAGCAACCGAACCATTAATTTTTGAATAAACAGTTTGATAACGAATTTTATCATTCGCAACAGGTTTTCTGTTAAGATAAGGTGGAATTGGAATTTCGCCATATTTTTCAATTATTTCGGAAAAACTAATGGGGTAATCCCACTCAAATTCAATAATTTGAGATTCTATTTCTAAACCTAATAATTTAGCAGTTAAAGTAATTTCTGTACTATTTAGAAAGAGTTTTTTAGTAAGTATATTGTTTTTCCATTTTTTTATATTTCCAACTAAACATTTCCATTGACATTTATTAGTTTGAGCAAAGTTTAATTCATAACCGGACGGAAAATGGGGTTCTAAACAAAAAATCTCTATTCTTGCTCCCGAATTTTTAAAAAATTCTAAACGGGCATTTATTACTTTTGTGTTGTTTAGAACGAGCAAGTAATTGCTGGGTATATAATTAGAGATATTAGAAAAAAAGTCGTCAATTATTTTTTCGTTTTTATAAACTAAAAGTTTTGATAAGTTCCTTTTATTTAATGGAAATTTAGCAATTTTTTCATCAGGAAGTTCATAATCAAATTCTGAAGCAGAAATATTTTGCGGTTCAATTTTTATCATGTTTGCAAAAATAATTAACTTTATGGTTTAAAATTTAATACTATGGCAATTTGTATAGGTGATACAGTTCGTTTTTTAAATGAAGTAGGCGGTGGAAGGGTAACAAAAATAAAAAATGAAACAGCTTATGTGCTTATCGAAGAGGGATTTGAAGTACCGGTAAATGTTTCTCAATTGGTAATTATTAATAAACATTCAGAAGAGAAAACTTCTGAAAATTCGATAAAGTCAGTTGAAAACAAACCAGTTATTAAGCAAAACGATTTTTTAATTAATTATAATTACGCCGAAAGAGAAGATGTTATTTTTGAAGATGATTTATTTACAAACAAAGTAGCTGAAAATAAGAATTATAGCTCAGACAAAATTGTAAATGAATTAAATAAAAGTTCTTTAAAACAAGACGACAAAATTTTTATTGCACTCGTCCCTGAGAATAATAAAAAAGATGGCGAAGATGGTGTAAATATTTATTTAATAAACGATTCCGATTTTATTTTGCTTTACTCCATTGGCATCACTGAAGGATATGAACATACATTACTCGATGCTGGACAAGCAGATAGCTATGAGAAAATAAATATTTCTAAAATTACAAAAGAAAGTTATCCTACATTAAAAAGTTTGACAATTCAAATAATTAAGTTCAAAAAAGGGTTCTATAAAACTGAAAATATAATTAATGAAGAACTTAAAATAAAGTCGTTCAAACTATTAACCAACAAAACTTTTAAGGATAACGAATATTTTGATTTACCGGCTTGGGTAATTCAATTGGGAACTGATTTCAATGATGATGAAAAAGTGCAACAATCGTTAAAAAATATTTCAGATATTATTTCAGTTAAAGAAGTTGCTGAACCCGATTTATCTTTAAAATTCAAAAAAAGACCTGAGCCTGTTTTTACTGAAATAGATTTACATATTAACCAATTAGTTGATAACACAACTGGTTTATCAAATTCCGAAATGTTAAATATTCAGTTAAGTAAATTCAGAAGCGAACTTGAAAATGCTATAAAAAATAAGGTAAATAAAATTGTATTTATTCATGGAGTAGGTAACGGAACATTAAAAATGGCTATTCGAAAAGAACTTGACGATTTATACAAGCATTTGCAATATCAAGATGCGTCTTTTAAAGAATATGGTTACGGAGCTACTATGGTAATAATTAGAAAATAAAATTATTAGACCTATACCGCAAACGGTAATAAATTGAACTTTTACTGAAACAGAATTGTTAAATTGTTATAAAACGAGCATTAATGGTATAGCTCATAATTAGAAAACTCTTTGTTGGAGATAACTCCAACAAAAGCAAAAAATATTAGACCTAATAGGTTTTTAAAACCTGTTAGGTCTAACAAGCTAAAACTTTACAACAGGAACTTTATCAGCTCCTTCGGCAGCTTTAAAATACGATTTGCTATTAAAATCAAACATTTTTGCAAATAAATTACGCGGAAATTTACGAATGGCAACATTATAATCTTTTGCAAATTCATTAAAAAGACTACGTTCTGTAGCAATTTTATCTTCTATCTGGCTTAACTTTGATTGAAGCATTAAAAAACTCTGGTCAGCTTTTAAGTTTGGATATTGTTCAACAACAACCATTAATCTTTGTAAACTCGATTTCAGTTCTCCCTGAGCTTGCTCAAATTTTTGAATTGATTCATCATTCAAATTTTCCGGACTAATAGTTATAGAAGAAGCTTTTGAACGGGCTTCGGTTACTGCTGTTAATGTTGTTTGCTCGTGAGTTGCATAACCTTTTACTGTAGAAACCAGATTGTTAATTAGGTCAGCACGAAGTTGATACTGTGTTTCAACTTGTGCCCATTGAGCATTTACTTTTTCTTCGCGTGTTACCAAACCATTATAATATTGATATGCTGTAAATGATGTTATTAATAAAAATATTCCTATTATTATTATTAACATAGTAGCACCAAGGCAACCGGCACCTTTTGTCTTTAAATTTTTATCGTATTTGTTCTGTAATTCTTCCATAAATATTTTTTTTATTTTAGCGAAGATACGAAAAAAAATTATTTTTATAACTTTACAAATATTAATTTATAAAAATAACAATATGGACACTCAAGAAAAAGTATTATCAGCAATGAAAAAAGGTGGAAAACCTATGAAAGGTGGCGAAATTGCCGAATTATCAGGAATTGATAAAAAAGAAGTTGATAAGGCAATTAAAAGTTTGGTTGCCGAGGGAAAAGTGTTTTCACCTCAAAGATGTATGTATGCAGTCAAATAATTTTATTAAAAGTCTCTTTTTTGAGGCTTTTTTTATGTTAAAAAAACAAAAAAATATTTTTTAAATAATCAATTTATAAAAGAAAATCTGTAACTACACAGCCAGTTTAAAATGTTAAAGAACAAATATATGCCACAGATTCACAGATTAAAATTAATTGGTTTTTTAAATTTCCACAAATAAAACTACCTTTGGTAGTTTAAAATCTGTGAATCTGTGGCTATTTTAAAGTTAATTTAGTGGCTGAGTAGTTACGAAAATCTTAATTACATTTAAAAATTATTAGAGTATTTATTTACTTTAATTTATATCCTGAATAATAGTAATTTATATTATGAAAAAGAAATTTATTTATTTAATTTTTCCGATTTTATTATTAATGATTCCTTTTGGCGTTTTTGCCCAAGGTAGTTTAATCCCATCAATTGGAGGGATTAGATTAGAATTTATACTTTTTGCTCTTACATTAATTGGTGTAGCATTGTTTCACAAGCAAACATTTTGGGTTGCTATAATTGGTTTATCAACTATTTTAATTTTCAAATTTATTTTCAACTCTAATTTTAATTTGTTTCATCACTTTTTTGGCGAAAATTCTTTTACTCAACAATTAATACACAAAGGTTTAAGGCAGGGAGAGTGGTCAACAATTTTAAATTTATTGGGCTTATTGTTAGGGTTTGCTTTATTAGCTAAAATTTTTGAAGAGTCGGGTGTTCCGGATATTATTCCAAAATATTTGCCCAACGATTGGAAAGGCGGCTTTATGCTTTTGATTTTAGTTTTTGTTCTTTCTTCATTTTTAGATAATATAGCAGCAGCAATGATTGGTGGTGCAATTGCTTTAATTGTTTTTAAAAACAAAGTTCATATTGGTTATATTGCTGGCATAGTAGCGGCGAGTAATGCCGGTGGTGCAGGAAGCGTTGTTGGAGATACAACTACTACAATGATGTGGATTGAGGGTGTTAGTCCGTTTAATGTATTACATGCATATATAGCTTCAGGTATTGCACTTATTATTATTGCCTGGTTTGCTTCGCATCAGCAAGATAAATATCAAAGAATTGCTAAAGATGCAAAAGAAGGGGCTAAAGTCAATTGGGGTAAAATAATTATTGTAGGTTTAATTTTAATCGGAGCAATTTTATCGAATTTTTTATATGATATGCCAGCTTTAGGAGTTTGGCTCGCTATTATTATAGGTTCATTTTTCAGAAAAACTCCTTGGAACGAAATATCAGGAGCAATTAAAGGTACAATATTTTTACTTTGTTTAGTAACCGCTGCCTCTTTAATGCCTATTGATGATTTGCCTTCTGCATCGTGGCTTACAGCATTTATTCTTGGTTTTGTTTCTGCTGTATTTGATAATATTCCATTAACAAAATTATGTTTAGAACAAGGTTGTTTCGATTGGGGAATGGTGGCATACACAGTTGGTTTTGGTGGTTCAATGATTTGGTTTGGTTCATCGGCAGGTGTTGCAATTACCAACAAATTTGATGAAGCAAGAAATGTTGTTGAATGGGTTAAAAAAGGTTGGCATGTAACTTTTGCTTATGTTGTAGGATTTTTTGTTTTATATGCTATAATGGGCTGGGAACCATCCGATACAAGAGATATTAAAGTAGCAACCGATTGTAATTGTGCAGAAAAAACTAATGATACAATTATTCAAACAGATAGTTTAAATGTTAAAATAAAAACTCAAGGCGAAAGTCAAAGTGAATAAATTTTATTAGATTATTGGTAAATAACTCAATAACTTAATTTCTTTAATTTTAAACTTTCCGAAAGTTAACCAAGCCACTACCTATGCAAACTTTCGGAAAGTTCAGCAGTTAATTATTTTGAAGTTGGAATATTCTTTAATATTTCTAATAACAAATCCCAGAATTTTTGAACTGTACTAATTTGTAATCTTTCGCTTGGACTATGAACACCGCGTAGGGTAGGACCAAACGAAATCATATCTAATTGTGGATATTTTTCTAAAAACAAACCACATTCTAAACCGGCATGTATTGCTCTAACAATTGGATATTTTCCAAACAATTTGTTATAAGCAGTTTTACTGATATTAAGAATTTTGCTATTTGTATTTGGCTTCCAACCCGGGTAACCATCTGAATTTTTAACATTAAAACCAGCCAAAATAAAAATACTTGAAACCATATTTACAATATCATTTATCGCTGATTCTACTGAACTTCGCTGACTTGTAGTTACTTCAATTTTATTTTTTTTAATAAATTTTATAGAAGCTAAATTTGTTGAAGTTTCAACTAATCCGGGCATTTCCATGCTCCAGGCAATAACTCCATGAGGGCATCCATATAGCGCATTTAGTAAACGGAATTGCGATTTGCGGTCAATTACATACTGCGGTTTATCGCAAAGTTCAATATGTAATGCCATGTTGGGTTCAGTTATTGAATATTCAGCTTTAATTTCCGACGAAAAATTTTCAAACGCTTTTATTATTTTGTTTGGAAGTTCGCTTGTTACAACAAATGTTGCAGAAGCTTCACGTGGAATGGCATTTCTTAAATTTCCGCCTTCAAATGCCGAAAGCCTTAAACCATAATTTTGTTGTATAAACCATAAAAATCGAGTTAAAATTTTTAATGAATTTGCATATCCTTTATGAATATCATCTCCAGAATGTCCACCAGTTAAGCCACTTACCGAAATTTTTAATGCTACTTGTTTTCCGGGAGTTTTTTTGTTTTCATATTTTAAAATTGCAACTGTATCTTTTCCGCCTGCACAGCCAATAAACAATTCACCTTCATCTTCGGAATCTAAATTTAATAATGTTTTGCCTGTAAAAAAGCCTGGTTTTAATGCAAAAGCACCGGTTAATCCGGTTTCTTCATCAACAGTAAATAAACATTCAATTTTTCCGTGTGAAATTTTATTTGAAGCTAACAATGCTAATTGTGCAGCAATTCCAATTCCATCATCTGCCCCTAAAGTTGTTCCTTTTGCTTTGACCCATTCTTTGTCAACAACAGGAATTATCGGGTCTTTTTCGAAATCGTGTTTGGTATTACTGTTTTTTTCGCAAACCATATCAATATGTGATTGTAAAACAATAGTTTGTTTTTTCTCGTTTCCCTTTGTTGCAGGTTTCGATATTAATACATTACCAACAATGTCTTTTTTTACTTTTAAATTATGCTTTTTGGCAAATTCAATAAGGTATTGAATTATTTTTTCTTCTTTTTTTGAAGGACGCGGAACTTTTAATATTTCGTTAAAATATGTAAAAACTTCAATAGGTTTAAGCTGATTTAATGTTTTCATAAATTTTAATATTTTATAATTTGTAAAATTATAAAAAAAAATGGTTTCCCAATTTGAAAAGCCATTTAAAAAATAAATTAAATTTTGTGATACCGATAAAGTATTGTATGCTTCTATACTAAAAACGGGATAAAAACGACTATTTTTTTAAATTTCAAGCTTGTGGTGAGCCCTTCGACTTCACTTCGACTTCGCTCAGTGCAGGACTTGGGTTTTGGTGTTTAAAAAAAATGTACAGATTTACCACGTAGGATAGCTAATTTATAAGTTATACCTATTACTTAGAGTCTGTCTATAATATCATAAATAGTAAAAAGTCCCAAATTCCAAATTCCAAATTCCAAATTCCAAATTCCAAATTCCAAATCTCAAATTCCAAGAAAAAAAGAAAAAAGATAACAAATCACAAATGACTAATAGACAATGGTTAATGGCATTTTTTTCTTGAGATTTGGGGCTTGGGGCTTTCATTTTTGAAAATCTTTGACTTTATGGACAGGCACTACTTAGTGTTTGCAAGAAAACGCCAACTACTGCGTTATTCTCGTTTTAAAAATCAGTCATTACGCTTAGGCGGAACTCCTGATTTTTAAAAACTTCGTCCCGCCTAAGCGCATACGCGTCAAGCTAAGGATTTAAATATTTGGGCTAAAGCCCTATCGGT
>JAVHRE010000447.1:0-1755 GCA_036171495.1 Bacteroidales bacterium | reverse complement strand
AAAATTATTTATCAGGAATAAATTTAAAATCGGACTCCCATTAGAGATAGTCCTAAGCGAAGTCTAAGGAGTTGGGGCAAAACTGATTTTCAGGATTTCTCGACTTTGATACTTTTTTAAACCAACCCCATAACATTATAAATAAAATCATTTAAGATTTATCAACGAAGTTAATACACCATCAATTACTTTAGCTATTTTGCCAAAATCCAATGTTTCCATTATATCAGATTTTTGATGATAATTTTCATTCCTATAAAATGACGTATCGGTAATCATTAATGCACTAAATCCGAATTTCCAATAATTTAAATGGTCAGAAAAATCAACACCCGGAAGAAACTTTGGTCCAGAAAACTTTTTAGTATTAATTGTTTTGGAATGTCTGAAATTACTTGAGAATTTTTTTGCAAAATTGCCAGGGCAATATTTTTCAACCAAAGTAATATAATCACCAATATTACCATAAAATAATTTTAAAATCCCAATAGGATAAGTTTGAGATTTTTTTTCATTTTTAAAATATCCTATCATTTCAAGGCAAACCATACCATAAACATTAATTTTATTTTCGTATAACGATTTAGCATGAATATAACTTCCCATGCTTTCAGACTTAAAATATGGCGGTTCTTCTAAAGAATAAGCAACAAGTTCAACTCTGTAATTTAGTCTTTTATTTTTTAACAATCTTGCAAGTTCAAGAAGTCCAACAATGCCACTTGCATTGTCATCGGCACCCTCCTGATTTCCACAAACATCATAATGAGCCCCAACAATAATACATTTTAAATCTTTTGAACCAAAAGAACAAATAACATTCTTATAAATCGAACCATTTACTTTATATTCTTGAAAATATACAGTATCGGCGTATAATTTAAATTGAGAAAAAATATAGCTTGCTGTTGAATCTAATAAATTTATATTATGGTAATTACGATACCCAATAGTTTTAGTGATTTTAATAAAATGTTGTTTAATTAAATTTGTGTCTGCAAAATCGTTTCCAATAACTGAAAAATTTACAGAAAACAAGACTAAAACAATTTGTAAAATTTTAAACATGAATTTTAAATATAAAATAATTGCAAAAATATAAAAATAAATTTTCGTTTTTAAACTCCCAATATTTCAATTTATAAATGCTGATTTTCACATATATACACAATAAACGAGTTATAAATTGTTTAATTAAATCATATTTGTTTATAATTTTGTACATATTTTTTATACAAACCCTATTGTTTTAAAAAAATAATGTTTTACCTTTGCAAACCATTTTGGGAAAATTATTTTAATAAAATAGTCAATAATAAATTATTAAATATGCCGACTGTAGAACAATTGGTTAGAAAAGGACGAAAAAAAATCGTAGAAAAAAGCAAATCAAGAGCACTTGATTCATGTCCGCAACGTCGTGGAGTTTGTACACGTGTTTACACTACAACCCCAAAAAAGCCTAACTCAGCAATGCGAAAAGTTGCTAAAGTTCGTATCACAAACGGACAAGAGGTAATTGCTTACATTCCAGGTGAAGGTCATAATTTACAAGAACATTCAATTGTTCTAATTCGTGGCGGACGTGTAAAAGATTTACCCGGAGTACGTTATCATATTATACGTGGAGCTTTAGATACAGCTGGCGTTGAAGGACGTAAACAAAGAAGATCTAAATACGGAACAAAAAGACCAAAAGTTAAAAAATAATATAATAAGACAATGAGAAAGTCTAAACCTAAAAAACGTATAGCT
>JAVHRE010000446.1:7768-9092 GCA_036171495.1 Bacteroidales bacterium | reverse complement strand
AAAAGTTGTCAAATCTTTAAATATAAACTAATTACTAAAATATAAATAGACGAGAATGATTGTTTTGCTTGAAAAGCAATAATTGTAAATAATAGTCTGACTCGTTGGAAACGAGCGAGTGTTGAAAGTTTAACAGTACACATTACCCGAATTAAATACTCTTTTATTTTTTATATTTATTATAAATTTCCTTTCTTGTAGGACAGTTACAAATTATACTGTTTCCAAAATTCATTTTGTAATAGCAAGTTGTTTTAGTACAATTAATAAAAAGTATTGATTCACATATACAATTATCTATTTTCATTAAAAAACAGGCATAATTTTCATTTTCAAGACATTCAAAATTATTTTCACAATGAATGGTTTCGTCTATTATTTTTTGATTAATTTTCATAAAATTTTATTTGATGCAAATGTTTTTAGTTTTTCACTTTATTGTTTTCTGTTTTTTACTTTAATAATGCTTTTTCGGTGCGTTATTAAATTAAATTCATAAAAATTAACTGTTTAATATTTATGACAAATATATAAAATAAATTAATAATGTCAATATATTAGTGCAATATTTATTATATATTAGTACAATATTTATTATATTTTAGACATGTTCTTTCAATTTTAATGAAGAAAAACCGTGAATTTTGCATTTATGATACATATCGGTCAAAAAATCAGGAAAATTGTAAATGAACAGAGAATATCTGTTAAAGAATTTGCTTCAAAAATAAATAAAAGCAGAACTGTTGTTTATAATATTTTTGAGAGAAAAACTATTGATACTGCACTTCTTGATAAAATAGGCATTGCCCTTAAACATAATTTTTTTCAGTATTATATTAATGAGGAAGGGTTTTCAGTTGCTAAAGATGATGGTATAAGTTATTTAAAAAAAGATGAAGAAATAAGCGTTTTAAGAACTGAAGTTCAACAAAGCAAAAAGGAAATAACCGAACTAAATGAGAAACTTGAATTGATTAAAAAAATAAACAGTTTGCTTGAAGAAAAATTAAATAGTTCTAATACAAAAAAATACAAAACTAAAAAATAAAAACTTACTTTATACAGCAATATATAATTATTTCCCTTTGTTCTTGCTTGCATCCTGCGATATAAAATCTTTGTACTCGCTCGCATCATGCGAGTGAGTGTTTTTTTTGCCTCTGGCATTTTTACTTGCTCATGTAACGGAAAGCATTACAAAAAACAATTCGTTTGGTGTAGTTTTACAAAGTTCGCTCATAATTAATAACTAACTGTAATTTATTGTAAATAAGCAAGATGCCAAAAGAATTATCACTCGCAAGATGCGAGTGATTGCGAA
>JAVHRE010000446.1:0-7668 GCA_036171495.1 Bacteroidales bacterium | reverse complement strand
TAAATAAGCAAGATGCCAAAAGAATTATCACTCGCAAGATGCGAGTGATTGCGAACAAGATGCGAGTGATTGCGAACAAGATGCGAGTGATTGCGAACAAGATGCGAGCGATTGTGTATAGGATGCAAGCAATTGTAAATTAAAATAATATTAGCGTTTCCCATATTATTATACACTACACTTCCACCATCTTCATATCAAAAACTTCTTTGCGATATGTTTCCATTGCTGTACATGTGCAAATTAAATTTCTATCGCCATAAGCATCATCAATTCTGCTGATTGCGGGGAAGAATTTATTATCTGAAATCCATTTAAGCGGATATGCAGCTTTTTCGCGGGTATATTTGTGGTTCCATTCGTTAGATAATAAATCTTGAGCTGTATGAGGTGCGTTAATTAATACATTATCGTTTATATCGGCAGTACCGTTTTTAATTTCCATTATTTCATTGTAAATTGTTTTCATAGTTTCGATAAAACGGTCGAGTTCCTGTAACGATTCGCTTTCGGTAGGTTCTATCATTAATGTTCCATGAACAGGAAACGAAAGAGTTGGAGCATGAAAACCATAATCCATTAACCGTTTTGAAATATCAGTTTCGGTAATATGAGCCATTTCTTTGAATTTATGACAATCAAATATCATTTCGTGAGCAACAAAACCATTTTCGCCGGTAAACAATAAATCGTACTTATCTTTTAATGAAGCTGTTATATAATTTGCATTTAATATTGCGTATTTTGTTGCTAAAGTAAGTCCTTTGCCACCAAGCATTTTACAATAAGCATGCGAAATAGTTAAAATATTTGCACTTCCGTAAGGAGCTGCAGAAACTGCATAAACACCTTTAGTTCCGCCAACTTTTACTTCGGGATGTTGAGGTAAAAAATCAACCAAATGTTTTGCCACACAAATTGGACCAACACCAGGACCACCGCCACCGTGAGGAATTGCAAAAGTTTTATGTAAATTCAAATGACAAACATCGGCTCCAATGTGAGCAGGACTTGTAAGTCCAACCTGAGCATTCATATTTGCTCCATCCATATATACTTGTCCGCCAAATTGATGTATAATGTTAGTCATGTCAACTATTGCACTTTCAAATACACCATGCGTTGAAGGATAAGTAACCATTAATCCAAATAAATTGTCTTTGTTGGCTTCGGCTTTAATTTTTAAATCGTTTAAACTAATGTTTCCTTTTGTGTCGCAATCAACAATAATAATGTGTAAACCAGCCATTGCGGCACTTGCGGGATTAGTACCGTGTGCCGATGAAGGAATTAAAATAACATTTCTATTGCTGTTTCCATTGTTTTCGTGATATTTACGGATAACCATTAATCCTGCATATTCGCCGGCAGCACCGGAATTTGGCTGAAAACTGATAGCCGCAAAACCTGTAATTTCTTTAAGCATTGAGCCTAATTCGTCAATTAGCTGTTTGTATCCCTCGGCTTGATTAGCAGGAACAAAAGGGTGGATGTTTGAAAATTCTGACCAACTTAGTGGAAGCATTTCTGTTGCGGCGTTAAGTTTCATTGTGCATGAGCCTAAAGAAATCATACTATGTGTTAGCGAAAAATCTTTACGTTCTAATTTTTTAATATAACGCATCATTTCGGTTTCCGATTGATAGTTTTGAAATAGTGATTGTTGTAATACTTTATCATTACGTAACAAATTGCTTTTTAAAGATAATTCAATTGGATATTCTTTTATTTCTGCAATTTGTTTATTAATTGCATTTGCAAAAATATTTAATATTTTATTTAATCGGCATAATGTTACAGTTTCGTCAATTGAAATTCCAATTGTATTTGAATTAATATAATTGAAATTAACCTCCATTTCAGTAGCAATTCTTAAAATTTTGTCTGATGTTAAGTTAGCAGGAAGTTTAATTAACAACGTGTCGAAGAAGTTGGAATTTTCCTGTTTATAACCTAATTCAGAAAGTTTTTTACTAATAAGAGTTGCAATTGAATGAACATGTTTTGCTATTCTTTTTAATCCCTCGGAACCATGATAAACGGCATACATTCCTGCCATTGTTGCAAGCAAAGCTTGTGCAGTACAAATATTTGAAGTTGCGCGTTCACGTTTTATATGTTGTTCGCGGGTTTGAAGAGCCATACGCAAAGCAGTACGTCCTTTATTGTCAATCGAAACTCCAATAATTCTACCAGGCATAGTGCGTTTAAAAGCATCACGAGTTGCAAAATATGCAGCATGCGGTCCGCCAAAACCCATAGGAATTCCAAAACGTTGAGTAGAGCCAAAAACAATATCGGCACCCCAATTTCCCGGAGGTGTTAGTAAAACCAAACTTAAAATATCAGCAGCAACAGCAATCATTGAACCGGTATTGTGTGCTTTTTCAACAAATGATTTATATTCTGGAATATTACCATTGGCAGCAGGATATTGAATAACTGCACCAAATACTTTTTCGCTAAAACTAAAGTTTTCAAAATTATCGGAAACAACTTCAATACCCAGTGGATAAGCACGGGTTTTAATTACTGCAAGAGTTTGTGAAAAAATATTATTGTCAACAAAAAGAATATTTGCACCCGATTTAGCTTTTTCGTGGCTACGTGTGTTAAACATCATAATCATTGCTTCGGCTGCAGCAGTTGCTTCATCTAACAATGAGCAATTGGCAATTTCCATTTTCGTTAATTCTAAAACTACAGTCTGAAAATTTAATAATGCTTCTAATCTTCCTTGCGAAATTTCGGCTTGGTAAGGAGTATATGAAGTGTACCAGCTTGGATTTTCTAAAATGTTACGAAGAATAACTGAAGGAGTAATTGTACCGTAATATCCTTTACCAATGTAGGTTTTAAAAATTTTATTTTTTGAAGCGAGCTTTTTTAAAGCATTAAGATACTCATGCTCACTTATTCCGTCGGGTAAATTAAGCGATTTTTTTAAGCGAATATTTTGAGGTACTGTTTTGTTAATTAACTCATCTATTGATGATACACCGATTTTTTTACACATTTTAGATATTTCACTTTCGCGAGGTCCAATGTGTCGAATTACAAAATTTTCTGTTGCCATAAAATATAATTTTTTTTATTAGTTTTACAATTTTTAAATTTAATGCGTAAAGGTATAAATAAGAAATAAAAATTATTTAACTTTTATTTCGTTTTTACGTTTATATTAGTGAATTCTTTATTTATGAGGTTATTAATTTTTTCAATATTATTTTTTTTAATAGCAATTGCTGCTAAATCGCAAGATACAATTTGGTTTTTAAGTGGCGAAAGGTTAATTACATCAAATTACACTTTAAAAACCGAAGATGGTATGTTTACTTATATGAAAGGCAAAAAAGAAAGAAAAGTCGGTTTAGAGTACGTATTTTCAATTCACGAAAAAAATGGTTACGAAAAAGTTTTTTATGAACCAACATCAATTGATAACACTCCATTTTCGGTAGAGCAAATGAGAAGTTTTATTAAAGGTGAATTTGAAGCTTCGGAACATTATAAAGCTACAGGCGCTTGTATTGCAGGTTTTACTGCAGGCGTTAGCGGAATTTATTTTTTCCCTCTGATAAATGCTCCCGTTTTCTGGTCGCCTGTCTTACCTACCGGAACCAGTGCAGTTATTGGTTCAATGAATATAAGCGATAAAAACATTATTAAAAAATTCCCTCAATATGCCGATGATGAGTATTTTAAATCGGGGTATTCTGAAATTGTAAAACAGAAAAGAATTTCGCATTCAATTGTAGGCGGGGTTATAGGACTTGCAGTAGGAATAGCAAGTGCGCTGATTATTAACTCCAAATAATAAGTTCAAAAAGTTTTTTGTTTTACGTTTATCGTTTGGAGTTTTGGGCATTGGGATTTTGAAATATTATTTATGCTTGTGAAGTGGAATTCCATTTAGAATTTGTTCTAACATTTTTGTGGAAGTTAGAGTAGAACTTAAAAAAAATAAAATATTTAAGGTATAAATAAATTGAAAGCTATCAGAAATATTAATTTTTTAGCAATCCTATTGTTTGTTTTATTTATAATTCAAAGTTGTGCATTAACAAATTCGCAATTTAAAACTGCCAAACAATTTTACAGTTCAGTAAATAACTTTGATAAACAATGCACTACACTTAAGGAAGCTTCGTTTAAAGTTTCTTATGAGCGACGGCTTTTATTTCCTGTAACATATAGCAATGATAGCACAATGGTTAATGAATTAATTTCAAATTACGAAGAAAATATTAGTTCACAATACAAAAAAGACAGTTTGGATATTGCTATAAATTCAATCGGAAATTACTTTAACAGCTATGTTTCATTGTTGCCAAAACCATCTGAAAATAAGGGAACTAACAGAAGAGTTTTAGCTGCAATTGAAGATTACTCTTCGTATCTTCCTTTTGGAATTGGTTTAACAATCTACAAAACTATTTATGATGTTGTAAATTATACTGCACGATTTATTAAAATTCCCCATCAACGAAAAAAGTTTAAAAACTTTATTGGTAAAGGTGAGAAACTTGTACCCGATAATTTGAATATAATTTCAAAAGAATTTTCGAAAATTTCAACTAAACTTGATAGTGAGAAAGTTTTAGTAAAAAATAATTACATATTATTTCTTAAAGCACAAAAGGTAAATAAAACTCCTTATGATTATTATAGTGTGTATAATGTTAATTTTTTAAAAAATTATAACCTTTCTGTATTGACTTCAGAAATGAGCAAAAATATGATTGAGTCAATTAATAAGATAAATAATTCATATACAATATTGTATAACGAAACACGTAATCGAAAACGTTTTAAAAATGACGTTATTGGTTTGTCGCAAATGAATTCGCAACTTAGCAAAACAAAACTTTTTATACCAAACCTATAACAAGAATGACAAAATAAAATTAACCATTAAGTAGTGTTTGTCCAGAATGTCCGATTTACTCACAATTATTTTTATTTTTTAAAGGTGTTCGTGAGATCGCTTCGCTAAGTTCTTCGTTATTCTTGTTTTGAAAACAGTCATTCCGCTTAGGCGGAACTTCTAATTTTATTAGCCATCGCATGCCTTAAACTTGACATTTTCTTATCAAACACTGAGTTTTCTTGCAGGCACTATTTACAATCTTGATGACGGGTTGGTATTAGTGTATGTCTGTAATGTCGTACATTTTGATTTTCACCGGTTTATTGCTTTGTCGAAAGAGTCGGGACAAAGTTTGATTTTCGATTTCTTGACTTTATGGACAAACGCTGTATAATATTTTAGCATTTAAAAGCCACATATAATATCTAAAAAAATCCTTTCATTTTAAATATAAATTTCTATCAATTTAAACGTACCTTTGCAAAATTTTTCACTTTAATAAAATGCCAGATATTAGAAACATTGCAATTATTGCTCACGTTGACCACGGAAAAACAACTTTAGTTGACCGAATACTTAATCAAGTTAAGCTTTTTAGGGAAAATCAAAATATGGGGGACCTTATTCTCGATTCAAACGATTTGGAACGGGAACGAGGTATAACCATTTTGGCTAAAAACGTTTCGGTTAGATACAAAGGGACTAAAATCAACATTATAGATACTCCCGGACATGCCGATTTTGGTGGCGAAGTTGAACGCGTTATAAATATGGCTGATAGCGTTTTACTTTTAGTTGACGCTTTTGAAGGACCTATGCCACAAACCCGCTTTGTGCTTCAAAAAGCTATGGAAATTGGACTAAAACCTATTGTTGTAATAAATAAAGTTGATAAACCCAATTGTTCGCCCGATGTTGTTCACGAGCAAGTTTTCGATTTAATGGTTAGTCTTGATGCTTCCGAAGAACAATTGAGCTTCCCTACAATTTTTGGCTCTTCAAAACAAGGATGGATGGGACCAAACTGGAAAAAACCAACTTCCGATATTAGTTATTTATTAGATACCATAATAGATTACGTTAAAGCACCCGTTTTTGAAAAAGGAACATTGCAAATGCAAATTACTTCGCTCGACTATTCGTCGTATGTGGGAAGAATTGCTGTTGGACGAATTACCAGAGGAAGCATAAAAGCAGGCATGCAAGTAGCTTTAATAAAAGCTGATGGAAAAATTGAAAAAACTACAATAAAAGAGCTTTATGTTTTTGAAGGATTAGGAAAAGAAAAAGTAAAATACGAAGTTCAAGCTGGCGAAATTTGCGCTTTAATTGGTCCCGAAAATTTCGATATCGGCGATACTATTGCCGATTGGGAAAATCCCGAAGCACTACCTCGTATAAAAGTTGATGAGCCAACAATAAGCATGCTCTTTGCAACAAACAATTCACCTTTTGCCGGCAAAGAGGGCAACTTTGTAACATCAAGGCATTTAAGAGAACGTTTATTTAAAGAAACCGAAAAAAATCTTGCCTTAAAAGTAGAAGAAACCGAAAGTGCCGATAAGTTTTTAGTTTATGGTCGTGGAATTTTGCATTTATCAATTCTTGTAGAAACAATGCGACGCGAGGGATTCGAGTTTCAACTTGGACAACCAAAAGTTGTTATCAAAGTGATTGACGGCGTTAAAAACGAACCTATTGAAGCACTAACTATAAATGTTCCGGAAATTTTTTCTGGAAAAGCTATTGAGCTGCTTGCACGCAGAAGAGGCGATTTAATTAAATTTGAAACAAGAAACGAAAGGGTTGTATTAAAATTCAATATACCGGCACGCGGATTAATTGGTTTAACAAATAACATATTAACTGCTACCGAAGGTGAAGCTATTATGGCTCATCGCTTTAAAGCTTTTGAACCATGGAAAGGCAATATTGCAGGCAGAATAAACGGTTCGTTGATAGCTATGGAAACCGGACAAGCAATAGCTTTTGCTATTAACAAATTGCAAGATAGAGGTAAATTCTTTGTTAATCCGGGTGAAGAAGTCTATGCCGGTCAAATTATTGGTGAAAGCACACGCGAAGATGATATAGTTGTTAACATTAACAAGAAAAAACAACTCACAAATATGCGTGCAAGTGGTTCTGATGATAAAATTTTTATTACACCGGCTATTAAATTTTCGCTCGAAGAGTATATGGAATATATTAAAGGTGATGAATATGTAGAAATTACTCCAAAATCGCTTCGTATGCGTAAAATATTGTTAGACGAAAATGCACGCAAGCATGTAAGAAATGCAAGTCACGCAAATTGATTCTGATTATAATACCGATACGCAATATGTAATAGTCCAAAAAGGTTGGACTAAACATATTGTCTATCGGCATTAACTCCCGAAGTAAATTACTCATATTTATATTTTATTTTAAAGGTATTCGTGAGAACGCTTCGCTAAGTTCGGGACAGGCTATTCTATCATTCAAAATAGCTATTGGATTATTTTGAATTAAGAATTGGTATAACTTGCAATATTGAGAGCAATAAAAAATCTATAGATTCTTTACGAAGTTTATCCTGACAAAGAAAGGGTTCGACATGGTAAAAAGCGAAGCAGAGCTTCAAATTGATATTTTCTTGCAAGCACTAGTTAGTGTCTGTCTGTAATATCAGTGTTTGATTCAGAATGTTCGAATTCAAGGCATTCGATGTTTTTAATAATCAGGAGTTCCGCCTAAGCGGAATGACTGATTTTAAAAACGAGAATAACGCAGAAGTCGGACATTATGGACAAACA
>JAVHRE010000445.1:0-1762 GCA_036171495.1 Bacteroidales bacterium | reverse complement strand
TCAATCGCCATTTTTGATGGATGAAGTAAATCGTCGGCATAAAAACGATAATCGCGAAGTTCGTCAATTAAAATTTCGTAAGCAGGGAAATAATAAATTTCTGAATTGTTGTTTTGCAAATTGTTGAGAGCTGCAAACAAAACAGCTTTACTTATATTATTTTTATGTAATCCATCTTTTAAATGGCGAATTGGACTAACAGTAAAAATTATTTGAATATTGTTATTTATTCCTTTTATTATTTCTACAATTTTTTGTAACGATAAAAATGTCTCATCAACAGTTAACAATTTGCGGTTAAAATTTGAAGCTCGAATTTTATGACAATTTGAAACTACTATGCCTTTTTCTTTATGTTCATACACCCATGATGTGCCAAGTGTTATAAATATATGAGTAGTCTTTTTTAAAAAATTTGAAGCATTAACAATATTGTTGTTAATATTTTGCAAAGTTTCATCTTTATCAACCTTACTAAAACTGCTGTGATGGTAAAAACTTTTCCAAACGCCATTTTCAAAAAACAAATCATCATCGGTAAACAATTTTTGGTTTTTTAAAATTTTGAAGCAATTAAGCAACGAAACAGGATTATAAATCACACCAAATGGATTGCAAATTATTATAAATTTTGAATTATTTAATTTTTCGCCAATATTTTCGGCAAAACACGAACCCATCAGTAAAATACGTTGATGATGCGTTATTTTTGCCGGGAAAGATGCAATTTCAACCGGAGTTTGTAGAATCATAAAATAAATATTTGTGTAAAAGTAATGCCATTTTATACAAGAAACGTGATAAAAACGACAATTTTTATTAATTCCAAATTTCAAATCCCAAATTCCAAATTCCAAGTGGGGTGCCTGCACAACTTGGGATTTGGGGCTTTGAACTTGGGTTTTGGGGCTTTTAAAGAATGTACAATCCGATAGCTATCGGATTTATCTTATGCATAATATAAAATTATTTGTTTGCTAATATATAAATATTTTTTACTTTTGCTAAAATTAATACAATCAAAAAAAATGAAAGCTTTAATTTTATTGCTTTGTTTTTCACTTACAACAAGCATATTTGCTCAGAAATTTAACAATCGCAAAACCGATGAGAAATTAAAATCCGAAATTTTAATCGGTTTATGTAATAAACAAGGTTTGTTAGAAGCTCCTTTTTCTGACTGGTTCAAAGCAGAATACGACTCATATAAGCCTAATATCGAAATAATTAAACAACTAAAACCTTATGCCGGTAAATATAAAATTACAGTGATAATGGGAACATGGTGCAGCGATAGCCGTCGCGAAATTCCCCGTTTTTTTAAGGTTATGGATTATGCCGGATATACGCCTAATTCGTTAAAAGTTATTTGTGTTGATTCGCAAAAAAAAGCTGATTCAGATTTATCAATTTATAACATCGAAAAAGTTCCAACAATTATCATTTCAGATTACACAAAAGAATTAGGTAGGATTGTCGAAACTCCTGCCAAAACATTAGAAAGTGATTTATTAAACATTTTACAAAATAATAAATAAACTCCAAAAACATTTGCCACAGACTTGTGGTGAGTCCTTCCTTTGTCAGGATAAACTCTGCCGAACCATTACATTAATTTGTCTAAGTACATGACAAAAATTTAAAAATATTTATATCGTAATAAAACATTCACGACCAAAAATTTGGACACACGACTTGTTCCGATTTAGCGGAAAGGGAATGATTATATTTGCATCCAACATTAATAGATTTGACAACTTTT
>JAVHRE010000444.1:0-1767 GCA_036171495.1 Bacteroidales bacterium | reverse complement strand
GCATGCCCCCTTGTCAAATCCCTTCGGGATTAATACCGATGCGTAACATCAGTGATTAAATAACAATGAAACAATAATAACAACGAAACAATGAACATTGAACAATTATATTTAAAACAATACGGGTAAGTAGTTACTATCTTTTTTATAATACCTCAATTTTTTATATATTTGCAAAACAATATTAAAATCAAAAAACATGAAAAAGAGATTCTTTTTTATCGGTTTAATAATAAATTTTGTTTTGCAAACCATAACAGCATATTCTCAAGACAAATTTACAGTTATTAAAGTTTCAGGTAGTATTTTAATTCAAAGCACCGGTTCGGCTTTAGGTATTGGAACTGCCTTTGAACAGAATGAAGATTTATTATTTAAAACTTCTGATTCGCGTGCTGCCGTAATAAACCCGAAACGTGGCAGGTTTTTACTAACTTCAAATTCTTTAAATGAATTTCAAAACTCAAAATCGAACTTTTTACCTGCTACCGGAAACATTAGTGCCAGAGGTGGGGGTGATATTTTAAATGTTAATGATTTGAGTAGATATTTTGAAGGCAATTTTGTTATTTTCGATAAAGTTAAAATTAAAATTAGCCCTGCTTTTTTTCCAATGAACGCTCAAAAGTATTTTTATATCAGATATTTATATAAAAACGAAACAATTAATAAAAAATTAGCTTATAGCAACGATACATTAATTATTAACAAAAACGAACTTTTAACAATTGATGGAAAACAAATACCAAATCCAGAAATCACAGAAATGAAACTAATGTATATGGAAGAAGGCGAAAAATATATTTCTACTCCAATTTGTATATTTAAACCTATTTTCCCTGATTTAGCTCAACTTAAAAATGAAATTAAAATTATTTTGGAACAGTTAAAAGATAAATCTTATAACGATAAAATTGCTGAAATAACATCGTACATTAATGAATTTTATGGAAATCCAGAATCAAATAATTTAAAAAGTTGGCTTAAAGAAAATTTCGGACTTTCTCAATAATTTGCAAATAAATAGTTTCAGAATGAAACACATTTTTTTATTATTGTTACTTTTTACCTTTTTCGCTAATTGTTTTTCGCAAAACCAAAAGTTCAATATAAATTATTATTCTGCAAGAGATTACGGTAAAGGTCTTGAAGCTACTAACAGAGCTTGCGTGCAAGATAAAAACGGTGTTTTGTATTTTGGAAATGCAGGCAGAATAATTCAATACGATGGTACAAACTGGAATTACATTCCTGTTAAACAACAAAGTGCATGGCTCTTTTCGCTTGCTGTAAACAACGATAATGTTATTTATGTTGGTGCACAAAACGAGTTCGGGTACCTTGCACCAAATGTTTCCGGTAGGCTTAATTATGTTTCTTTGTCAGATAAACTTGATTCAAATCAAAAAATATTCAGTAAAATTATTCGGGTGTTTGCATGGAAAAACATTGTGGCTTTTCAAGCCGAAGAAGCAATATATATTTATTCAAATAATAAATTAACAACTATTTTGCCCGAAACTTCTTTTCATTTATCGTTTTTGATTAATAATGAATTTTATGTAAGGCAAAGAGAAATTGGTTTAATGAAATTAATAGATAATAAGCTTCAACTTGTTAATGGAACTGAATGTTTTAAAAATTTTGGTGTCTTTTCTATACTCGAAAATTCTGACAAAACTAAGTTTATTATAATTACCCGTGAAGATGGATTTTGGTTATTTGATGTTACAACATCTCGCACAACACAAATATTAACTGCCGACA
>JAVHRE010000443.1:0-1767 GCA_036171495.1 Bacteroidales bacterium | reverse complement strand
AAAAATGTACAATGATTAAAATTTGAAATAAAGGTTTTTAAGGGTTGACTAAATAGTGTTAGAAAGAAAACTCTGTGTTTGATAAAGAAAACGTCAAGTTCAAGGCTTTCGATGTTTTAAAAATCAGGAGTTCCTCCTAAGCGGAATGACTGATTTTTAAAACGAAAATAACGCAGAAATTGGCGTTTTCTTGCAAACACTAAATATCCCGCAAAAGCGTAGCAAGCACTCTTTAAAGAATAGAGTCTGTACTGCATTTGCGGTAGGCAGGGGTGAGGTTTTAGCAAAATTTACTTTAATGTAATCTTGTTTTGCCTTAAAATCAAATCTTGCGTAACATAAATTATTTAGCCAAAAAATTTAAAAAATGTAGTTTATATTAAAAATAAATATAATTTCGCGGAATATTTGAAATCAATAAAAAGCTAACCAAACTAATTAAAAATATGTATTGGACACTTGAATTAGCCTCTAAATTAGAAGATGCTCCTTGGCCAGCAACAAAAGATGAACTCATTGATTATGCAATTCGTTCGGGTGCACCAATGGAGGTTATTGAAAATTTGCAAGAACTCGAAGACGAAGGTGAAATTTACGATAACATAGAAGATATTTGGCCCGATTATCCTACTAAAGAAGATTTTCTGTTTAACGAAGACGAATACTAATTGGTGTCTGTTTGTAAAATCTTGTTTATTTTATTTATTAATAGTTTGTAATTTATTGTTAAACAACGAACTACAAATATCAAAATTTTGAAGTTTCAAAAATGCAAGACTTTACGGACAATCGCTAATTAACATAAATTCTTTTGTTTAAAGAAGTTAATAATTCTATCACCAATAAATAATATTTCATTTTCGGTAAGTTCCGGATAAATTGGAAGTGAAAGTTCGGTATTTGTAAGTTGCTTTGAAACGGGAAAGTAAGAACCTGCTTGATTGAAAACGGAATATTCGGGAAGTGTTTTCTTATAATGAATATTTGTTTCAATATTATTTTTGGTAAAATAATCTTTTAATTCATCTCGAAAGTCAGTAAATATTGGATATTTATGGTAGTTCCAAATTTCGTTTGCTTGTGTATTTAAAATTCTGATTGATGGAATTATACTTAATATAGAATTATAGTAATTTGCAATTAAATTTCTTTTCGAAACAATTTCATCAATTTTATTTAATTGAAAACTCAAAATAGCAGCTTGCAAACTCGAAATTCTACTGTTGCAACTAATTAATTTGGTTTTTTCTGAGTTTGCTAATTTACCCTGAACTCTTAATATTTGAATTGATTTTGCAATATTTTCATTATCAGTAACAACAACTCCACCTGTACCAAAAGCGTTAATAATTTTTGATGGGTCGAAGCTAAAACAACTTGCCATACCAATATTTCCAGCGGGAATATCAGAATTTTTGCTGCCTAATGCTTGAGCCGCATCTTCAATTACAATTAAGTTATATTTATTTGTGAAATTTGTTATGTATTGTGGTTTAATCATTTTACCGTACAAATGTACGAGCATTATTGCTCGTGTTTTTTGTGTGATTTTTTTTGCAGCTAATTCTAAATTTATTGAACCATCAATATTTACATCAACAAAAACAGGAGCAGCTCCGACTCTGGAAATTGCAGATGCTGAAGCAATAAAAGAAAATGCCGGTACTAAAACTTCGTCACCTGATTTTATACCTGCGGCTAATAACGAAAAAAATAAAGCATCGGTACAACTACCAACAATTACAGCATATTTTCTATTTGTTAATT
>JAVHRE010000442.1:0-1769 GCA_036171495.1 Bacteroidales bacterium | reverse complement strand
CTGCTTAACCATTTATCTTTGCGCATGGGCGTAGCCCTAGCATTATATTTAAAGCTGCATGTAACCAACTCGCAACCCGTTGTGGGTAATGCAAAAAAAAATATCAACTTACAATAGATATTATCCATAGAATTATGAGTTAATAATAATAAGAGTTATGAAAACGATAAATTCACTTAAAAACAATGAAAAATGAAAAGATTTTATTATTTAGTTATGGTCATTGTATTTTCTAATAATATTTATAGTCAATCATGGGCTCCTATAAATAGTTTTGAAAAATATAATTATAAAATTAGTAATAGTGATACTATTGCGTGTACAATTTTTGTTGATTCAATAAGAGTAATAGGTTCAGATAGTCTATTATATTTAAATACAGTTTATGACAAATGTGATACTTGTACATGCAATAATCAACCATATACAACTGCGTATTCATCTGGTCATTCTCAATTTTTAAAAAAAGTAATCAAAAGAGATAATAATAATGTTTTTACATTTTCTGACACAGTAAATTTTTATCTTCAACCATATGCATTACTAAATACAACTTGGGTATTTGACTCTATTAATAATATCAACGCAGTAGTTGTAAATATTGGCGAACAAATTATTTTTGGTATAGTAGATTCCATAAAAACTATAATATTATCAACAGGTGATACAATTTGTTTATCCAAACAATTTGGGATTATACAATTTCCTGTAATTTTATCAAATGATCAGTATTATCGGCTTGTTGGAATAGAGGGTAGTAATTTAGGATTAATTACACCAAAAGCCAATGATTTGTTTAATTATCCTGTCGGTTCAATTTTTCAATATAAAGGAGGTTATGGTGACCCCGGAATAAGTTTTTATTATATTTATCAAATGACTGTTTTAGAAAATTTATCACAAGCCGATACTATAAAATACAGAGTACAAAAAATAGGTAAGAGGTATGAGAATCCATATACAATGGAGTCCACAGGTTATTTTTCATATTTTGACACCATAACAATTTTAAATAATTCTCAAAATTATTTAAATAGTTATACAAACAATCTTATTTCATTAAGTCCAATCTATTATGGTGCAAATATTTGTTGTTTCCCTTCTCCAAATGAATTTAAAACACTAACTTCATTTGTCGATTCTTCTGGTGTTCTTATAAGAACAACAAATAATGTAATAATTCAACAATATGAAATTTCGTCAACGTACATCCAATTTCTTTCTGATAATTTTGACAGATATAGAATTAGTTTTGTACCAGGACTTGGGCAGGTTTCATTTGATTATTTTAAATTTGAACAGGGTTGGAATGAGTATTTACAAGGTTATATAATTAATGGTGATACAACTGGAAATATTTATAATTCAGCCTTACTAGCCAATATATCTACAATAAGCAATAATGAAAATTTTGAATTTATATTAGATTCAAAAACAAATAATTTGGAAATTATGACTTCATCTATTCTGCATCTCTCTATTTATGATGTCTTGGGGAAATTAGTTTATAATAATAGTATTAATAATAAAAGTGAAATAGTGAATTTATCATTTTTAAAAAGTGGAATTTATCTTATTGTTTTATTTGATAAAAATAATAGACACACAATAAAGTATCTAAAATGATGATTGCACATACCCACAACAGCAAGTTGGTTTCATGCTGCTTTAAATGATAATGCTAGGGCTACGCCCATGCGCAATGATAAATGGTTAAGCAGCACGTAACCAACTCGCAAAGCGTTACCGACAAGCCGTTTGGCATAAAA
>JAVHRE010000441.1:5703-9198 GCA_036171495.1 Bacteroidales bacterium | reverse complement strand
TATAATAAATTAACTTAAAAATTAATTTGTAAAGATATTAATTATTATAAAAATCAAATAAAAAATTATTGGTGATATTTCCCAATTTTATAATAATTTTGAAACCTAAACGTTAAAAGGTAAATTTTTTATATTAAAATTATTAATCAGGTTTTTCACTTACATTCAGAATGACAAAATATTTAATAATAACATACTTTTTATTGCTTTGCAATTTTGTTTTTTCGCAAGATGATTTTTACAGTAAACTTACAAAAAAAGCTGATATCACATTTACTACAAATGAATTTTTTAAGGCTTTAAATATGTATAAAGACAACTTGAAAGAATCACAAAATAGAGACGAAAAAAATTACATTTCGTTCCGTATTGCAGAATGTTACAGAAACATGAATCAAACGCAAAAAGCAGAAGGAGCTTATTTAAAGGTTATTACAAAAAGTTATAATAATCCACTTATTTATTACTATTATGCTGATATGTTACGCAGAAACGAAAAATATGCCGAAGCTGCAACACAATTCGAAGAATATTTGAAAAAAGTTCCGGATGATAAACGAGCTATTGAAGCAAAAAACTCGTGCTCATTATCTGCGAAATGGATTGAAAGTCCTACCAGATACGTAATTGAAAACAGAAAAGAATTAAATTCAAAAGAAAGCGATTTTGCTCCAGCTTATGCAACAAGCGATTATACAGATATTTACTTCACTTCTACCCGTTCCAGTACCCATGGCGATAAAATTAATCCTGTAACCGGTCAGATTTTCTCCGATATTTTTGAAACTACACTTGATAAAAAAGGCGATTGGAGTAAACCAACTCCTCTTAATGACACCATTAATTCTCCAAACGATGACGGAACACCTGCATTAACAGACAATTACAACAGCATGTATTTTACTCGTTGTAAAATTGTTAGAGGAATTAAACTTGGTTGCCAGATTTATAAAGCAAAACGCGAAGCAGGCGACGATTGGCTTAATTACGAAATAGTTCAAATTGCCGGCGATAGCATTACTGTTGGACATCCTTCTGTTTCAAAAGATGGGTTAACAATGTATTTTGTTTCTAATATGTCAGGCGGTTTTGGTGGAAACGATATTTATATGATGACTCGTAAATCGAAATCAAAATCATTTTCAAATCCAGTAAATCTTGGAATGGAAATAAATACACCGGGCGATGAAATGTATCCATTTATCAGAGAAAATGGGATATTATATTTTTGTTCAAACGGACACCCCGGAATGGGTGGACTTGATATTTTTAAAGCCACTAAAAATGAAGATAACGAATGGGTTGTAGAAAATATGCGATATCCCCTGAACTCTTCGGAAGACGATTTCGGAATAATTTTTAAAGGTAATCAGGAAGAAGGTCTATTTTGTTCGTCACGCAAAAGCGGACGTGGAAAAGATGATATTTATTCATTTATTCTTCCTCCAATGGAATTTATTTTACAAGGTGTTATAAAAGATGAAAATACCGATAAACCAATTAAAGATGCAAGAATAAGAATTGTTGGCAGTGATGGAACTGATTTAGATATTACGACTAAAGAAGATGGTACATTCCGTTACAAACTTAATCAACATACCGATTATATTTACCTTGCTAAAAAAGAAGGGTATTTGAATGGCAAAGGAAGAATTACTACTGCCGAACTTGCCGACAGTAAGACATTTACCGACGAAATTAGGCTTGCATCAATTACAAATCCGGTAGAAGTTGAAAATGTACTTTACGATTTTGGAAAATGGGAATTACGCCCCGAAGCAAAAAGAGAATTAAATGGTTTAGTTGATATTTTAAAAGCAAATCCAAACATTACTATCGAACTTGGCTCGCATACAGATATGGTTGGCGACTCAATCAGCAATATTACACTTTCGCAAAAGCGTGCTCAATCGGTTGTAGATTACCTTGTTGAAAAAGGAATGCCGAAAGACCGACTTGTGGCTAAAGGTTACGGGAAAAATATTCCAAAAGTTATAAATGGAAGAATTGCAAAAGATGGAGTTTATAAAGAAGGCGACATACTTTCCGAAGATTATATTAACAAACTTGCAACTCAGGAACTTAAAGACCAAGCGAATCAAATGAATCGTAGAACAGAGTTTAAAGTTTTGTCAACTAACTATATACCCGATGTTGATAATGAGTAAATAATGTTTGTATAAAATTCTACTTTACTTTGTTACAACGTGCGGCACTTGAAAAACTGGGCGTTTAACCGCAGTTAATGTCAAATCGTTACAACAATAAATAAACTTTCTTACAGTAAAAAATAAATTTTTATTTCTCATTTAATTGTTTTATTTTTGTTTTAAATTTTTAAATAATAATAATATGGAACAATGTTGCCCTCTTCATCAACAATTTACATGGTTAATTCCTGTGATTGTAATCCTCTGCATTTGGGAATCAGTTTGGAAATTTATTGCAATGTGGAAATCGGCTCGTAATAATCAAATTGCTTGGTTTATTTGTATTGGCGTTTTTAATACAATTGGTATTTTGCCAATAATTTACATATTAACACATCGCAAAAAAGAAGTAACTACTTAGCAGTTAGTTATAATTTATAAGATATTAGTTATTAGTGAATCCTCGTAATTCATTAATCGTTAATCGTTAATCGTTAGTTGTTCATCGTATTATTGATACTATTCCATTGTATTTGGCAGTGCCATAATCAAAATCAATTATATAAATATAAGAGCCGGTAGGGAGTTCGTGTTTTGAAAATGTACCATCCCATTGTTTTTCAACATCTAAATATCCAATAGTTGAACCATCATATTTATATACTACATCACCCCATCTGTTAAAAATAACAATATTAACGTGATTAAACTGTTCAATTCCCAGAATTTGCCATGTGTCATTTTTACCATCCTTGTTAGGAGTAATTACCGATGGAATTATCAGCGGTAATTCCGGAATATTAATAATAATAGTATCAAAAGCAATACAGGAATTTATATCGGTAACAGTAACAATGTAAGTTCCGTTAGCCAGTTCCGATAAATCTTCAGTAGTTGCATTGTTCGACCAGTGGTAACTATATGGCAATA
This sequence comes from Bacteroidales bacterium, assembly GCA_036171495.1. Classification (GTDB taxonomy): domain Bacteria; phylum Bacteroidota; class Bacteroidia; order Bacteroidales; family GWA2-32-17; genus GWA2-32-17. The sequence continues at coordinate 6,118 of JAVHRE010000441.1, read as the reverse complement.
AACCTCCCGATACAGTAATATTAATAATGCCGGTGTTGTTAGCAGAAATCAAAGTAGTATCTATAATTACCATTGATGGTGGTGGATTTGAAATGTTATAAGTAGATAATGCCGTACAATTATTTGTATCGGTTACTGTTAACGTATCGCTTCCTGCGCCAACATTGGTTAAGTTTTGATTAGTAGAATTGTTAGACCATAAATAATTATAAGGATTAGTTCCACCCGAAACGGTAACTGAAATTGAACCACTGTTTCCACCATAACAGGTCGGGTTTATTATGGAATCCGAAATAGATATTGCCAATGGTTCGGTTACTGTAATATTAGTTGAAGAAGTACAACTATTGCTATCCGTAATAATATAATTGTAAGTCCCTGCAACTTCTGTAAAATTGCCGGTTCCTGTGTATGG
>JAVHRE010000441.1:0-5603 GCA_036171495.1 Bacteroidales bacterium | reverse complement strand
GATGTGCCTCCGGTGCCGGATACAGTAATAATAGCTGTACCTCCATTACATAATATATTGGTAGAACTTGAAGAAGCGTTTGGTAATGGGTTTATAATTACTGTAGTAGTATCATTCACTTGTGGGCAACCGCCTAAAGGTAATAAAGTATAAGTAACTATATAAGTTCCGGCTGTACTTGTATTTGGTGTTATTTCACCTGTAGCTGAATTGATTGTTAATCCGGATGGAGCAGAATATGTTCCTCCATTAGAACCTGTCTGATTAACACTAACCGGTGATACAGACGTGCAGAATGGATTTCCGTTATATGAAATAGTAGCTGCAGGAATAGTTGTAATTGTAATTGAACCGGTATTGTTTGTCTGCACACATAAACCTGTAGTTGTTACAGTATAATTATAAGTACCTGAAACAGTTGGTGTACCGCTAATTGTAAATATACCGGCATTATAATTTCCTGAAACTCCGGATGGTAATCCACTTACATTAGCACCCGTACCACCACCGGTAATAGAATATGTGATATTTGTTATTGCTGTATTACTGCACATTGTTTGGTTGTTGGTTCCGGCTGCAGATGTTAAGGTTATAGCAGCATCCTGTTCCACAGTAACGGTTCCATTTGCAGAATTTTGTGCGCAGGTTCCTGTGGTAGTTACTGTATAATTAAATGTTCCTGTTGTTGTAGGTATTCCACTTATAGTATATGTTCCTCCATTATATGTTCCTGACATTCCTGCCGGTAATCCCGTAACATTTGCTCCGGTTCCGCCGCCTGAAATTAAATATGTGATATTTGTTACAGAAGTATTTACACAAAGTGTTTGTGCGTTTGTACCGGCTGCTGATGTTAAAGCAATGGCTGCATCCGGATTAATATTAATATTTTGTGTGCTTGTATCGGCACAACTGCCATTTGTTACAATGTATGATATTGGAATAGCTCCATTTAATGAAGAAGGATTAAAAGTATTTCCTGTAACTCCGGTTCCCGACCACGTGCCACCGGTTTGACCAGTAATTAAAGTATTCAAATTAATATTTCCTCCGGATATGCACCAGTTGCCGGGGCTTGTCCATGAAGCATCGGGCGATAAAACCGTAATTTTTTTAGTGTCAGAATAAAGGCAACCTAAATCATTATAAATAAAGGTTACAGTAAAAGTTCCTGCTCCTGAAATATTCGGGTCAAACATACCTGCTGTAACACCTGTACCTGACCATGTCCCGCCTGCGGGCATTCCTCCTAATGAAAAAGCAGAACTATATGAACAAATAGTGCTGTCGTTCCCGGCATTTACATCAAAAAATGAAGTAATTCTAAACTTAATATTTGATAAATAATCATATCCGCCTAAATTGTAATTTGTACAAGATGAATAGCTTGTCCAATTTGCAGGAGTGTTAATTCTTACAACCCAACTCTTTTGGTCTGTTCCGGTTGTATCACCTGTATATTTAATAAAATCAGTTGCACCACCTGTAGGAGCCATGCTAAAGCAACCTAAGTTAGGATAAAGATTTGATTGTTGAGTAGAACTATCTGCAGCCCAAGTAGTCTTTGTATTAAAACCAAATAACACATCTCCGGTATAGCTCGAATTTTGTAAATGACTATTTGGATTTGTCCAATTTCCACCTTGCATAAAATATAATTGGTCACCACCGCTGTTCATATTTAGTGTAGTCATACCATTAATTGACGAAAATGACCAATTTGCATCTGGAACAATTGCAGCATAAGTTGATGTAAATCTAAATGTAACAATTGTACCTGCAGGTATTGTAGCTCCTGTTCGCGTTGCTCTTATAGTTCCTTCTGAGTTACCCCAAAGTCCCAGATTCCACCTTTCCCAACCGTTATCTGTTATGTCTATTGGCGTTCCCGGTACAATATCTTTAAAAAATACTACACTAATATTATCTTCGGTACCTGTACCGCTACAAACAAAATTATTAGCATTTACTCCAACTACTGCAATGTCGCCGGTATTTAATTCGGTTTGAGAAAACGATTTAAAAGAAATTGTGAAAAATATCAAAATAATTATTCTGTATAGTGTTGTGTTTATTTTCATAATTGCTGAATTTATTTAATCCCAGATATGCTAAACAAATTTTGATTATACAAATGTAGATATAAATTTCATCTAGTATTAAAAAAAATATTATTTTTACCGCAAGATTTAAAATAAACTATGTAATTATCTGATTATGGCAAAACAGGAACATTTAGATGCACATTATACCCGAATGGATAAAATATTTCGTTTGAGTTTAGGCGAAAAAGGCGCATATAGTTGCGCAAGATTTGATGGCGATTATTCGATGACTACCGAAGCTGCACAATTAAAAAAATATCAATTTATTATTGATGGATGCAAAATAAAAAAAGGTTCAAAAGTTTTGGATATTGGTTGCGGATGGGGTGCGTTTGTTGATTATTTAACTGGTTTGGGAGTTAATGCTTATGGTGTAGTATTAGCCAAAGGACAAGCAGATGCTTGTATAAAAAATGGTTTGAATGTTAAGCACATGGACTCTAAAGATATTACTCCTGAAACGTTTGGTATGTTTGATGCTGTTACTGCTATGGGCAGTCCTGAGCATTTGTGTTCTGTGGAGGAATATAAAGAAGGAAAACAAGGAGAAATTTATAAAAAATATTTTAAACAAATTTCAGACTTATTACCCATAGGTGGTCGTTTTTACTGTCAGGCAATGGTGTTTGGTCCAAATATGGTTAAATTTGAAGATATCTCATTTAATAAAACCGACCTCAGTAAAAAAGAGTTCACCGATGAAGAATTGATGGATATTATTTGTCGCGTGTTTCCGGGCTCATGGCTCCCTTATGGAAAAGAGGGATTAATTGAACCGGCAAGTGAACATTTCAAAGTAATTTCAATTGATAGCGGAAGGTTGGATTATATTGAAACAATTCATAGATGGACTGCAGCTTTCACAAAATTTAGTTTAAGAAAATATTTGCTTTTTGTATCTTATATTCCTGAATATTTAACGAGTAAATCATTTAGAGAATGGATGCGAAGATTTAAAATACAAGCCAATTTGCATGTTTTTAAAAGAGAAATATTTGAGCATTATAGAATAGTATTTGAAAAGGTGTAACTACACAGCCGGTTTAAAGTGCGATGTATTGCGTTGCATTGAGTTTGTCGAAATGAGTTTATCGAAATATCAATAAAACAAATATATGCCACAGAGATAGAAAAATTACGAATTAATAATTACGAATATTCAATTACGAATTACAAATTAACAATTACGAGTAAAACCCCGTAATTCGTAATCGTTAATCATTAATCAATGATAGAATACTTAAATCATCTCGACACACAATTATTTTTGTACTTAAATGGAATGCATAATTCTTTTTTCGATTTCATAATGCTTTGGCTCAGCAATACATTTATCTGGATACCGCTTTATCTTCTCATAATATTTTTAATTATCAGACATTATAAATATGACTCCATTTTAATTTTAGTTTTTGCAATTGTTACACTTGCAATTTGTGACCAAACCGCATCGCATTTAATAAAATTACTTGTGGAGAGGTTACGCCCATCGCATGAACCTGCATTAATTGGATTAGTTCATCTTTCAAAAGCAGGTGCAGGAGGTCAGTATGGTTTTGTCTCATCACATACAGCAAATGCAATTGGACTTGCAGTATATTTTGCTCTTGTTTTAGATAAATCATTTAAAAAACTGAAATATATCATTTTTATTTGGGCAATTTTAGTATCTTACAGCCGTATTTATAATGGAGTTCATTACCCTGGAGATGTGCTTTGTGGGGCTATTTTGGGTTCTGTAATTTCATATTTAATGTTTAAATTGTATTTAATTTCAAAAATAAAGATTTTATAAAATAATGATTTTTTATTATTTTTGTTATAAAAGATTTTATGATTTATACTATTCAAATTAAAGATAAAACAAAAAAAGCTAAAAACATTATTAATCTGTTAAAAGTTTTAAAAAAAGATTATAATTTTATAGAAATATCAGAAAATATAAATAATAATCTTGAAAATAAAATTGTAAATGAAATAGAGGAACGCTATAAATTGTTTACATAAAATTCAGAAGGCAAAGACTGGAGAACCTTAAAAGGCGAATTAAAATAATAATATAACATTTAAAAAAGAATAAAATGGAAATTGTACATGTTGATGCAACCGAAATCCTCGACTCAAGAGGAAACCCAACAGTAGAAGCTACTGTTTATTTATCAGATGGAACAATGGAACGTGCTATGGTTCCAAGTGGTGCCTCTACAGGCGAACGCGAAGCCTGTGAGTTACGCGATGGTGATAAAAAACGCTATGGCGGAAAAGGTGTTTTACGTGCTGTGCAAAATGTTAAAACAAAGATTGCACCAGAAGTTATAAATAAATTTTTTACACAACGCAACCTCGATTATTTTATGATTGAGTTAGATGGTTCGCCAAATAAATCTAATTTGGGAGCAAATGCTATTCTTGCTGTATCAATGGCTTTTGCACGTGCAAGTGCTATGAGCATGGGTATTCCATTATATCAATATTTAGGCGGAACCAATACTTATGTTTTACCTGTTCCCTGCATGAATATTATAAATGGCGGAAAACATGCCGATAATAATGTTGATTTTCAGGAATTTATGATTGCACCTCATGGTGCACGTACTTTCAACGAGTCAATTAGAATGGGGATTGAAGTTTTTCATACATTAAAAGGAGTACTAAATGCAAAAGGTTATAGTACTGGTGTTGGCGATGAAGGTGGTTTTGCACCAAATTTGAAATCTAACGATGAAGCTGTTGAAGTAATTTTAGAAGCAATTACAAAAGCCGGATACAAACCCGGAAAAGATGTTAGTATTTGCCTCGACCCTGCTGCAAGCGAAATGTGGGAAAAAGGAAAATATAAATTTTTTAAAAGCACTAAAAAAACTGTTTCAAGCGATGATATGGTTAAACTGTGGACAAGCTGGGTAAAACAATATCCAATTGTTCTTATTGAAGATGGAATGGCTGAAAATGATTGGGACGGATGGAAAAATTTAACCGACTCTATTGGTAAAAAAATTGAACTTGTTGGCGATGATTTATTTTGTACAAACAAAGCAATATTAGCCGAAGGAATAAAAAAAGGAGTTGCTAATTCTGTGCTAATTAAATTAAACCAAATTGGTACAGTTACCGAAACTTTAGAAACAATTGAATTAGCATACAAAAATGGCTATAACGCTTTTGTTTCGCATCGTTCGGGCGAAACTGCCGATACTTTTATTGCCGATTTAACGGTTGCTGTAAATGCAGGTCATTTAAAAACCGGAAGCGGTTGTCGCAGCGAAAGAATTGAAAAATTTAACCAACTTTTAAGAATTGAAAATGAGTTAGGTACAAGTTCTAAATTTGCAGGTAAATCTGCATTCAAAAATCAGTAATTCTAATATTTTAGCACTACTAACCGACAAAAATATAGAGAAACGCATGAAATCCCCTAAAATAGTATCATTCCATCCCGCAAATGCGCATACGCGTCAAGCTAATAATTGGATATTTGGGCTAAAGCCCTTACAATAT
>JAVHRE010000440.1:0-1789 GCA_036171495.1 Bacteroidales bacterium | reverse complement strand
TTTTTTTGTCCATTTTTTACACTTTTTAGTGTAAACCTATTTCAGGACAAGACAGTTATATTTAATTTCTACCAAAATTACATTTTTTTGTTTAAATATCATTTAAAATAATTTTTGATTACGATAAAATTAAATAAATTTGTGTTAATCAATTTATTTTTAAATGAATTATAGGAACAACATTATATTTTCAATATTAATTTTGTTTTTAATGATAAATTGTAACGGTCAACAAAAAACATTAAATATGATAACCCGAAAACCTTATGCAGCCGGTAAGTTTTATCCCGAAAATAAAACCGAGTTACTGAACGAATTAAAACAAATGTTTTCAACTGCTCAGCCAAACACCTGTAAAAATTTACTGTCAATTATTTCGCCTCATGCAGGTTATGTTTTTTCTGGACAGGTTGCTGCATCGGCTTTTAATCAGATAAATACAACTAAAAAATATGAAAATGTTTTTATTATTGCATCGAGCCATGTAATGCTTTTTAACGGTGCTTCGCTCTATTGCACCGGAAATTACGAAACCCCGTTAGGCGAAGTAAAAGTTAATACCGGCTTAGCTTTAAAGCTTGTTAATGAAAACCCTGATATTCTTCAAAATTATCCCGAACCTCATTATAATGAACACTCTATTGAAGTTCAACTTCCTTTTTTACAATATAAATTAGGCACTCAACTGCAAATTGTTCCTATAATTATTGGTACAGATAGCACTGAGGTATGTAAAAAATTAGCAAATATTTTAAAACCGTATTTTAATTCTAAAAATTTGTTTGTTATAAGCAGCGATTTTTCGCATTATCCTTCATATAACGATGCACAGGATGTTGACTCACATACAGCTTCGGCAATAATAACAAATAACCCCGATGTTTTAATTGCAACTTTAAGCAAAAACGAAAAAAAGAATTTAAGCAATTTAGTTACAAGTCTTTGTGGCTGGACTTCGGTATTAACATTAATGTACATAACCGAAAACAATTCAAACTGCGAGTATAAAAAAATTCAATATCAAAACAGCGGCGATTCATTTTATGGCGATAAATTAAAAGTAGTTGGTTATAATGCAATAGCAATATCAGAAAAAACAGTTCAAAAAACTGAAACTTCCGGTTTTAAATTATCCGACGATGATAAAACAACATTGCTAAAACTTGCACGAAACACAATTGAAAATTATCTTAAAAACAAGAAATCAACAGAAATTGACACTTCAAAACTAAGCGATGCGATTAAAACACCTTGCGGAGCATTTGTAACATTACACAAAAACGGTGAACTAAGAGGTTGCATCGGAAATTTCTCGCAAAACGAACCATTATATAAAGTTGTTGAAGAAATGGCAATTTCTTCGGCAATGCACGATACACGATTTAACCCTGTAGAAATACCGGAACTCGAAAAAATAAAAATCGAAATTTCTGTTTTAACACCACTTAAAAAAATATCTTCGATTGATGAAATTATACTTGGTAAACATGGAATTTATATTAAAAAAGGATATAATTCCGGCACCTATTTGCCACAAGTAGCAACCGAAACAGGTTGGACAGTAGAAGAATTTGTTGAACATTGTTCGCAAGATAAAGCCGGCATTGGTCGGAATGGATGGAAAAGTGCTGATTTATATACTTATGAAGCAATAGTGTTTAGTGAAAAATAAAACTAAATCAATTCCATAATTTTTTATACTTTTGCATTTCTAAAAATAATCGGCCCGTAGCTCAGTTGGTAGAGCACGTGACTCTTAATCATGGGGTCGAGGGTTCGACCCCCTCCG
>JAVHRE010000439.1:0-1794 GCA_036171495.1 Bacteroidales bacterium | reverse complement strand
ACATGGAAACTGATTATAAAGCGGTTAAAAAAATATTAGATATTTTACAAGATAAAAACGTGAACAAATTCAATCTTACTACCAACCTTGAAAAAGTTGAAGTTAAAATTGAAAAATAAAAAATAAAATCTATGGCACAAATAATTGAAAATGACAGCGGAAAAGGCGGCGGTAAAAGGAAGCCAAAAAAATATTCTACAGCTATAGACATGACCCCTATGGTGGACCTTATGTGCCTCCTTATTACGTTTTTTATGCTTACAACTGCATTCAGTAAACCTAAAGTAATGGAAATAGTTTTACCTGAAAAAAAGATAGACCCGAATGATGTTCCTCCTCCTGTAGATAAAAAGAGAGCAGTAACAATCATTCTTGCCGAAAATGATGTAATATATTACTATGAAGGTTTAGCTAAACCCGACTCCCTTCCTATTTTAATAAAAACAGATTATAGTAAGGATGGCATTCGTAAATTCTTACTCGAAAGAAACAAACCTCTTTTCAATGAAATTCTTGAATTTAAAGATAAAATTACTAAAGGAGAGCTTGTTTTACCTAAGGATTCTGTTAATTCAGAATTAAAGAAAAAAAGAAATGCCGATAAAGTTGGTCCTATAGTGCTAATAAAAGCAGCAGACAATATTAAATATAAAAATTTTGTTGATATTATTGATGAAATGGCAATAACTAATATTGCGCGTTATGCTGTTGTTGATATTAATCCATTAGAACTTAAAATGCTCGAAACCGCACCTAAATAAATGACTAATATTATGTCAACAGAAAAAAGTGTTAGAGTAGAAAGCCTCGATGAGATAGTATTCTCAAACCGAAACAAAGAATACGGAGCTTATGAAATCAGAAAAAGGTACAAAAAAAATGTTAGCAAAGCTTTGTTTATAGCTTTTTTAATCTTGATTTTAACTGCCGGTACACCATTCATTATGGCTCTACGAAATAGCGGAGCCAATAAAATTGTTGATGAAACAATCTCGGCAAACCTTATGAATGTTAAAAATCAAGACGAAGAGGCACCACCACCTCCACCTCCACCTCCACCTCCAGCTGAAATTGAAAAACAAGTAAAATACACAGCACCAGTTGTTGTTGATTCAGTTGATGAAAAAGTTGAAATTGCTACAACTGAAGACCAAGTTAATACTTCCGTAAACAAAGATGTAACTGAAGAAGAAGTTGTTGCACCAAATAAAGTAATTCAGGAAGAAGAGGTTGTAAACTTTTATGTAATTGAAGAAAAACCTGAGTTTCCGGGCGGCGAAGAAGCAATGATGAAATGGATTGCAGCAAATGTAAAATATCCGGAAATTGCTAAAGAAAACGGAGTAACCGGAAAAGTTTTTATTCAATTTGTAATTGATAAAGACGGAAAGGTTACTGATGTTCAGGTTCTTCGTGGAGTTGACTCATACCTTGATAAAGAAGCTTTGAGAGTTGTATCCGCCATGCCTGCATGGACACCTGGTAAACAGCGTGGAAAAACAGTAAAGGTATCTTTTCAATTGCCTATTAACTTCAAGCTTTACTAAAAATAATTGAACAATTATTAAAAAACCCTCTGCTCCCAAATCAGAGGGTTTTTTTATTAGACATCTTTCCAATTGTAACTACACAGCCGGTTTAAAATATTAATAAAACAAATATATGTCGCTGATTACAAATAGATTAATAAGTCAATAGGTTATTATGTTATTGAGTTAATAACCAATAACTAAATAGTCGAACCTTAAAAACCCTTTTTTGAAATTATTGTTATTGTGAATTTTAATTTAGATT
>JAVHRE010000438.1:0-1799 GCA_036171495.1 Bacteroidales bacterium | reverse complement strand
TATTGGACTATTACAGATACCGTATCGGTATAAACACTATGGCAAAAACCTGTTAACAACCCAAAAACACTGTTAATAACGATGCTTTTATAAAAAAATGTAAAAAATTTGCAGAAAAGAAAAAATTATATTAATTTTGATACTGATTAGTTACAAAAAAATGAAAGTTATAACTTTAATTATCGTTTTATTAATTACTTCAAATATTATAGAAGCTCAATCTATTGCTCAAATTAACAAACAATTAGATAGTCTTAATAATTTAAGAAATAATATTTCAACTAAAGTTAAAGATTTACAAGACCAACTTAATACCGTAAACGGTAAAATAAAAACTTTGGAGGCAAAAAAAGTAAGCCTTTCAAATACTGCAAATACAAATGACAACAACGATATTATTGTTGCAAAAGTAATGTCTGGAGGTTCAATTCTTCGTGATATCCCTTCATCTACCGGAAAAACTTTAGTGTCTATCCCCGGAAATGAAACAATTAGTGTTTATAAAAACCAACAGAATCTGTATTTTAAGGTTTCATATAAAGGACAAATTGGTTATGTAAGCTACTCAACAATTGAACAAAATCAAGAAATTGACGATTTTCTTGCGGGCAAAGAACCAATTAAACAACCGGTTACAACATCAGTTGTTAGAACTGTAAACGAAAAAGATCCGCGTTTTCAAAAATTAGTAAAGCTTTATGGACACGAAAATGCTGTAAAAATTATTAATGGAGAGCTGTGGCAAGATATGAGCGGTGGTATGGTATTGGAAAGTATTGGCAAACCAAACAGCAAAAATTCTAACAACACTCCGGATGGCATTAAAGAACAATGGATTTATAGCGATTATAATCTCGATTTTATTAATGGTGAACTTAAAAATTGGATAAAAAAATGAAAACAATTACTTTAACATTAGCATTTATTGGAATAATTTTCCAAAGTTTTTCACAGAATTGTGTTTTTTACTGTCCTGTTAAAGAAGGTACTCAAACCGAAACAAAACATTACACCGCAAAAGACAAAATTCAAAGTACCGACAAGCAAACAATTCTATCCAAAAAAGTAAATGGAAACAATGTTGCAATTACTGTTAAATCGGAATCATACGACGATAAAGACAAATTGCAGTATAACAAAGACTTGACATTTGAATGTAAAAACGGTGTGTTTTATTTTGATATGAAAAATCTTTTAGACCCACAATCAATGGCAGGATATAAAGACATGGATGTAAAAATTACTGCAAGCAATTTGGAAATGCCTTCAGCACCTGTTGCCGGTACTTCTTTAGCCGATGGTAGTATGCAGATGAACATTTCCAATCAGGGTATTAATTTTATGAATATGAATATAAGGGTTTATAATAGAAAAATTGAAGCAAATGAAAAAATTACAACACCGGCAGGTGTTTTCGATTGCATCAAAATATCTTACGACGTTGAAACAAAAATGATGTTTAAAATTCAAACCAAAGGAGTTGATTGGTTTGCAAAAGAAGTAGGAACTGTTCGCTCCGAAAGCTACGATAGCAAAGGAAAACTCGCAGGATATTCGGTGCTTACTTCAATTAAATAGTGTTTGTCCATAATATCAACATTTTTAATTTATAGGGTATAAGGAAAGAAGGAATGAGGGCTAAACCATTATACCATATACCTTTATACCATACTCCCATAAGTTCCGGATAATAAAATTCTGACATAAATTTACATTTTTCTCGACTTTACAGACAGACACTAAATAGTGCCTGTCCATAAAGTCAAAGATTTTCAAAAATGAAAGCCCCAAGCCTCAAA
>JAVHRE010000437.1:0-1802 GCA_036171495.1 Bacteroidales bacterium | reverse complement strand
AGTAAGCTTCATCATTTAAGTTCGCAATGAAAATAGGTCGTGGCAAAAACATTTCACAGCGGAAGAAAATTATTTTTTATTTGTTTTTGCCACTGGTAATTTTATAATTTTGTTTACGAAGTCGGCTTCATCATTTAGCTAATCGTTGGCAGCAAGGCAATTAAAAAGAAAAAACATTTATTGTCGAAACGACAACTATATTATTTGACAAATTTTTCGAAGAATTATTGCGGTTAGACTGCGAACTAGTGGACTTGCAATTAAAAAGTAAGAGAATGACTTTATGAAAAAATCTATCTTAAAAATAATATTAATTCTGTTACTTCTCATAGATATTGTGTATTCTTTCATTCAGCATTTTAATATGACTATGGATGGTGACATGGTTAGTATTATCTTAGGGTATCCAGAACTTATGAAAGACCCATTTGGATTAGGTGTTTTACTTCATAATAAAATTTATGGAGCGCCAAATAGGTTTTTTGTTCATGCTATGATGAGAGGATATTTTAAGACCGCACCATTTTTGTTCCAATATATAACTGATCCGATAGACAGTATATATTTGTCAATAGCTTTTGCAAAAACTTTTATCCAAGTTTTTATTATTTGGCTGCTTGCTTCATATATCAGCGGCACGAAAAATATTTTGCAAGAGAAATTTTTAATCGCTGCCGTTCTAATAACCCCTCTTTTTCAAACAGCAGGATACAATGCATACATGGGTGTTATATGCGGAGCTCCCACTTATGCAATGTTTTATGGGTGGACATTAGCACTGTTATTACTCTTCTTCCTGCCTTTTTTTGAACATACAATTCATAAAAAACAAATAAGGTTTAATAATATTCTCAAAGTGACTTTACTACTTTTTACGATAGTATTATCTTTGAGTAGTTCAATAGTGCCTGGGGTAGCGTTAATTATTTGCCCTATGACAATTCTTTATTTATGGAAGCAAGCCTTTACTGAATTTTCCTCAATGACTTTATTTAACAGAATTTTCAAATCTTTTAAAACAATTTCCAGTCAACTTTTATTTATCTTTTCATTCTTCTGTATAGTAAGTTTGTATTCAATTTATATCGGCCGGAATAATGTAGATAATTTTTTAACTTCTGTTTCTATTATTGAACGTTACATGCGTCTCCCGCTAGGTGTTTATTATATATTCACTCAAAAACTTGGAATGCCTTTGCTTTTATTTATGATTATTTTGAATTTATTTCTCCTCTCAAAGCAGGAACAAAATGAGGAAACCAAGAGAATATTTTTTCATCTTAAATGGATTGGAATATTTTGCACTATATATACTCTTTTGCTTCCAATGGGAGGCTATAGAGAATATCGTCCCAATATAATTAAAAGTGATACATTTCTTCCAGTAATACTTAGTATGTTTTATCTCTATGGCATATCCACCGTTTATTTATTAAAGAATACTAGAAAAAAATTCAAAAGCATCTATTTAACCGGAATAATTATTTTCCTGTTTGTATTTACCAATTCCGATATTTCTTCACTGAATGAAAATTCCTGCGAAAGAAATGCGTTGCAAACAATTTCACATTCGAATGAGAAAATAGTTTTGCTTAATAATGATTGTACAGTTATGCAATGGTCTAAAATAACTGATTACCATAATTCAGAAGGCAATGCTGAGTTAATGAAGTACTGGGGTATTACCAAAGAAAAGAAATTGTATTTCCAAAAGCTTTGATATGATAAAAATTATTTTTGTTTGCTCAGTAGACAGTCTTTCGCTGACTTTTTAAAATATTTACAGGAAGACTTTTCATCTT
>JAVHRE010000436.1:0-9321 GCA_036171495.1 Bacteroidales bacterium | reverse complement strand
AATGATTCGGCATGGATATTTAAAGGAACTACTAAAGGAGGGCACAAGACCAATTTTACAACAATACATATTTTATATTACAATTATTGGTTTGAGATAAAGTAATGCTAATGTCCGTATCCATCTATTTATTTGTACAAGGTACTGTATCTTCTCATCCCAAAGGTATTTACCTAATAAAAGTTTATTCGGGTAATGAAGTGTTTGTTGAGAAAGTAGTTTACAATTAACATAAAACACGAATTGTATTATTACCCAGCTTTTCTTAACAATGGCTTCATCAAATCTGTTTTAAAATAAGTATTTGAATTATTGTTTGTTAATTGCAATTTATTATCATTTTGCAAAAACTCTTTTCAATTGTATCTTTACAAATTATTTCATAAAATATGAACGAACAAAATTTATTATATTTTGCTCACGAATCTGCAATAATTGACAAAGATTGTACAATTGGTAAAGGAACAAAAATATGGCATTTCAGTCATATAATGTCTAATTGCAAAATTGGCGAAAGGTGCAATATTGGTCAAAATGTTGTTGTTTCGCCCGAAGTTGTTTTAGGGAACAATGTAAAAATTCAGAATAATGTAAGCATTTATACCGGTGTTATTTGCGAAGATGATGTTTTTCTCGGACCTTCAATGGTTTTTACAAATGTAATAAATCCGAGAAGTGCTGTTATTCGTAAAGATGAATATAAAAGAACACTTGTTAAAAAAGGTGCAAGTATTGGTGCAAATGCTACTATTGTGTGTGGTGTTACACTTGGCGAATATTGCTTTATTGGAGCAGGCGCTGTTGTTACAAAAAATGTAAAACCGTTTGCATTGGTTATTGGAAATCCAGCCCGCCAAAGCGGTTGGATGAGCGAATTTGGTCATCGCCTGAATTTTAACAGCGATGGAAGAGCAATTTGTCCCGAAAGCAAAGAGAAATATTTTCTTGAAAATAATCAGGTTACAAAAATAAAATAAAAAATGAGTACAAGTTCCAAAAATTTTTCATTGATTGGAGTGGCTGGTTATATTGCAGTCAGACATGTTAAAGCAATTAAAGAAACTGGTAATAAATTGGTTGCTACTTTAGATAAATTCGATAGTGTTGGCTTTCTTGATAGTTATTTTCCAGAAGCTGATTTTTTTTCTGAATTTGAACGTTTCGACAGGCACACAGAAAAACTTAAAAGAAATGGAACAAAAATAGATTTTGTAAGTATTTGTTCGCCAAATTATTTACACGATTCGCATATCCGATTTGCTTTGCGTAGTGGCTCCGATGCTATTTGCGAAAAACCTCTTGTTTTAAATCCCTGGAATATTGATGCTCTTGCCGAAATTGAAAAAGAAACAGGGTATAAAGTGAATACAATTTTGCAGTTACGCCTTCATCCATCAATTATTGCATTAAAAAAACAAATTGACGATTCACCAAAAGATAAGATTTTTGATGTTGATTTATCATATATAACAAGTCGTGGAAACTGGTATGATTTTTCGTGGAAAGGCGACGACCATAAATCGGGTGGAATAGCAACAAATATTGGAATACACTTTTTTGATATGCTTACCTGGATTTTTGGAGATGTGAAAGAAAACAAATTACACTTGTCAGCTAATAATAAAGTGGCAGGCTTTTTACAGTTAGAAAAAGCAAGAGTTCGCTGGTTTTTAAGCATTGATTATAATGATATCCCTAAAGAATTGAAAGATAAAGGACAACGAACTTATCGTTCAATTTTAGTTGAAGGAAAAGAAATAGAATTTAGTGGTGGATTTACCGATTTGCATACACTTAGTTATCAGTCAATTCTCAACAGCAAAGGATTTGGTTTAGCCGATGCCCGCAAATCTGTTGAAACTGTTTATAATATTAGAAATGCAAAACCTTTAGGTTTAATTGGTGATTTTCACCCTTTTTGTAAAAATGTTTATTAGTTAAAAGTTTTAGGTTTAATGTTTTCATTGTTCACTTTTAACTTTTAACTTTTAACTTCTTACTTTGTTTATTGTTCGTTTTTTGGCTTTACTTTGTACTTTATACTTTTATTGTTTGGGATTTGTTATTTGTTTGTAGTTTGAACATTGTTATTTATAATTTATAAAAGATTTATGTATAAAAAACTTATTGATAAAAAAACTAAATTATCTGTTATAGGGTTGGGTTATGTAGGTTTACCAATTGCGCTCGAATTTGCAAAAAAAGTTTCAGTAATTGGTTTCGATATCCGAAATGACCGTGTGGAACTGATGAAAAAAGGTATTGACCCAAGTAATGAATTACTACCTTCGGCTTTTAAAGGTTGCGACATAACTTTTACAAGCAACCCCAACGATTTAAAAAACGCATCTTTCCATATTGTTGCCGTACCAACTCCTATTGACAGTCATAATTTACCCAATTTAATACCTGTAATTGCTGCTACTACAACTGTAAGCAAAACATTAAAAAAAGGCGATTATGTTGTTTACGAATCAACCGTTTATCCTGGTTGTACCGAAGAAGATTGCATACCTGTTTTAGAAAAACTTTCCGGACTTAAATTCCTTAAAGATTTTAAAGTTGGATATTCGCCCGAAAGAATTAACCCGGGCGATAAAAAACATTCTTTAACAACAATTAAAAAAATAGTTTCGGGATGCGATAAAGAGTCGTTGGAAAATATCGCAAAAGTTTATGAATTGGTTGTAAAAGCTGGTGTTCACAGAGCATCAACAATTAAAGTTGCCGAAGCTGCAAAAATTATTGAAAATACTCAACGCGATGTAAATATTGCACTTATGAATGAACTTTCAATAATTTTTAACCGCATGGGAATTAACACTTTTGAAGTGCTCGAAGCTGCAGGAACAAAGTGGAATTTTTTAAAGTTTTATCCTGGCTTAGTTGGCGGACATTGCATAGGTGTTGACCCATATTATTTAACATATAAAGCTCAGGAATTTCGTTATCATTCGCAAGTAATAAATGCGGGTAGATTTGTTAATGATTCAATGGGATTTTATATTGCAAAACAAACTGTAAAAAAACTTATTGCAGCAGGAAAAAATGTGCTTCATGCTAAAGTTTTGGTTATGGGAATTACTTTTAAAGAAGATGTTAGCGATTTAAGAAATTCGAGAGTTGCTGATGTTGTTACCGAATTAGCCTCTTATGGGGTTAAAGTTGATGTTGTTGACCCGCAAGCAAATAGCGAAGAACTTAAACGCGAATATGGTTTTGGTCTTACTAAAAAAATTGGAAACGATTATGATGCAGTAATAGTAGCTGTTTCGCATAAAGAATATGTAAACTTAAAAGAATCGTATTTCGAAAAAATTACAGCTGACGATGCAATAATTGTTGATGTTAAAGGTATTTATAGAGGGAAAATCAAGAAATTTAAATATTGGAGTTTATAACAAATGTCAAAGAAAATTCTTGTAACTGGCGGAATTGGTTATATTGGTTCTCATACCGTTGTTGAATTACTTCAGCAAAATTTTGAAGTATTTATTGTTGACAATCTCTCTAATTCACATATATCTGTACTCGAAGGTATTGAGAAAATTACTAAAAAAAAACCACATTTTACAAAACTCGATTTAGTTGATAAAAATGCAACTGGGCAATATTTTGCTAAACACCAAAATATTGATGCTGTAATACATTTTGCAGCACTAAAATCTGTAAACGAATCAGTTGTAGAACCTTTAAAATATTATCAAAATAATCTCGGCTCGCTTATAAACTTGCTTGACAATATGATTTCTTTGAAATTAAATTCATTTGTTTTTTCGTCATCTTGCACTATTTACGGTCAACCAGATAGGCTTCCGGTAAACGAAGAAGCACCGAAAAAAACACCATTATCGCCTTACGGTAACACAAAACAAATTGCAGAAGAAATTATTTCAGACACTATAAATTCTAACGATTTTTTACATGCAATTTCATTAAGATACTTTAATCCAATTGGTTCACATAGCTCTTCGCTAATTGGAGAGTTGCCATTAGGAGTTCCAAATAATTTAGTGCCTTATGTTACACAAACTGCTGCCGGAATACGCGAACAACTTAAGGTTTATGGCAATGATTATGATACCCCAGATGGAACATGTATTCGCGATTATATTAATGTAGTAGATTTAGCTAAAGCTCACGTAGTTGCAGTAAATAGATTATTGGAAAATAAAGCAAAAGAGAATTTCGAAGTGTTTAATTTAGGAACAGGAAAGGGGCATTCTGTGCTCGATGTTATTAATGCATTTGAAAAAGTTTCTGGCAAAAAATTAAATTATGTTTTTACAGAACGTCGCCCCGGTGATGTTGAGCAGGTATGGGCAGATGCTACTAAAGCAAATAAAGTTTTAGGTTGGAAAGCAGAAATTGGTTTAGAAGAAACAATGCTTTCTGCATGGAATTGGGAAAAAAAATATAGAGGAATTAAATAAACGATGAATAATAAAGTATGATAATAAATGAAAATTGCATAATAAAAAAGTAATACAATGGTCATTCAATTGTATGACAACTGTATGACAATGAACAATGAACTACGGATTACGATAGAACAATGAACAAAGTAAAAAGTGAAAACTGAAATACATAGAAATAAATTGTTGTCATTCTGAGTGATTAGCGAAGAACTTAGCGAAGCGATCTCACGAACACCTTGAAAATAAAATTAAAATGTGAGTAATCTCTTCTTAAAATGCTCTTTATGAAAAATAAATAGAAATACATTGTAAAAACTAAAAACGATAGAACAATGAACAAAAAACATTATTAAACATGAAAAATATACTTATTACAGGTGGTGCGGGTTTTATTGGCTCGCATGTTGTACGAAATTTCGTAAATAAATATCCACAATACAATATTGTTAATCTTGATTTACTTACTTATGCCGGAAATTTAGAAAATATTGCCGATATTGAAAATAAATCAAATTATACTTTTGTAAAAGGTGATATTTGTGATGAAAATTTTCTTACTGAACTTTTTAAGAAATATGATTTTTACGGAATAATTCATCTTGCTGCAGAATCGCATGTTGACCGTTCTATTTCTGACCCAATGTCGTTTATACGAACAAATATAATTGGTACAATTACGCTTTTAAATGCTGCAAAAACTGCATGGAAAGAAAATTATAACGAACATCGTTTTTATCATATTAGTACCGATGAGGTTTATGGAACGCTTGGCTCAGAAGGTTATTTTACCGAAAGCACTTCGTATAGTCCACGTAGTCCTTATTCTGCTTCAAAAGCAAGTAGCGACCATTTAGTCAGAGCTTATTATCATACTTATGGTTTTCCAATTGTTATTTCCAATTGTTCTAATAATTATGGACCAAATCAATTTCCCGAAAAACTTTTGCCATTAATAATTAACAATATAAAAAATAATAAACCACTTCCTGTTTATGGAAAAGGTGAAAATATTCGAGATTGGTTATATGTCGAAGACCATGCACATGCAATTGATTTAATTTTTCATAAAGGCAAAAATGGCGAAACGTATAATATTGGTGGAAGTAATGAGTGGACTAACATTAAATTAGTTAATAAGTTATGCGAAATAATGGACATAAAGTTAAATCGCGAAAAAGGAACTTCAGCAAAACTTATTACTTACGTAAAAGATAGAGCAGGACACGATTTGCGTTATGCTATTGATAGTAGTAAATTGCAAAGCGATTTGGAATGGAAACCAGAAGTGTCGTTCGATAAAGGGTTAGAAAAAACTGTGAATTGGTATTTGGAAAATGAAAAATGGCTGCAAAATGTGCTTTCGGGCGATTACGAAAAATATTATCAAAATCAATATCAAAAACGATAAAATTTAGATGATAAAAGGAGAAAAAATAATATTTACTTGTACTTTGTTTTTATTATTTTTCGCAAATGCAAAAGCTAATGGCTTTAATCCTGTTGATACAGTTTATATTGTTGTTGCCGATTCTGCAAAATTTGACACGTTAGAGATTAAAAAAGAATGGCCTCAATATTTGAAATTAGGAAAACATCATATAAAAAATCCTGTTTACGTTATTGCCGAAGATGTTGCAGGTAAAAATAAAGCTACAGCAATTGTATTAACATTATTGACAGGTCCTTTGGGTGGTCATCGGCTTTATTTAGGCACAAAACCAATTGTTCCTATTGTATATGTCTGCACACTTGGTGGTGGAGTAGGGATTTTACCCTTTATTGATTTAATTGTAATTTGTTTTTCCAAAGATATCAGTCGTTTCGAAAATAACGACAAAATAATTATGTGGGCTAAATAAGTTTAATCATAAATAATAACTTTGTAAATTAAATACCCAAAATAAATAATCAATATTCAATAGCCAATATTCAATTATATATGTCCGACGAACTAAAACATGAATGCGGTGTAGCATTGTTGCGATTACGTAAGCCACTTGAGTATTACAAACTTAAATACGGTACTTGGATGTATGGTATTAATAAGTTGTATTTACTTATGGAAAAGCAACATAATCGCGGACAAGATGGAGCAGGAGCTGCGTGTATAAAACTTGATTTACCTCCCGGAAAAAAATATATTCATCGTTTCAGGTCAAATTCGCAACAGTCTATACAAGATGTGTTTAGTCAAATACATAAAGAATTTGAAAAAGTTGAACTTCGTAATCCCAATTTGTTAGCTGACCCGCACTGGGCTAAAGAAAACCTGCCTTTTGCCGGTGAACTCTTTTTGGGGCATTTAAGATATGGTACTTTTGGAAAAAATAATATTGAAAATGTGCACCCTGTTATGCGCGAAAATAATTGGAAATCGCGTAATCTCGTTGTTGCCGGAAATTTTAATCTAACAAATGTTAATGAGCTTTTTGAACATTTAAAAGAACTTGGTCAGCATCCTAAAGATTGTTCAGATACTGTTACAATTTTAGAAAAAATAGGACATTTTCTTGATAAAGAAGTTGAACGAAATTTTGAACAAAAAAAATACGAAGGACTTTCCAATATTCAGATATCAGATTATATAGCAAAAAATCTGAATATTAAAAAAATATTAAACGAAGCTTCGTGGCGTTGGGATGGAGGTTTTGTCGTTGCCGGAATGCTCGGACATGGCGATTCTTTTGCTTTTCGCGATCCATGGGGTATTCGTCCTGCATTTTATTATTATAACGACGAAATTGCTGTTGTAACAAGTGAACGACCTGTTATTCAAACTGTTTTTAATGTTCCATTTAACCAAATTAGAGAAATAAAACCCGGTTATGCTGTTATAATTAAAAATGATAATACTATAACAGAAGAAAAAATAATTGAACCATACAAAAAATCAAGTTGCTCTTTCGAAAGAATTTATTTCTCAAGAGGTACCGATAGAGATATTTATAACGAACGAAAAGAGTTAGGAAAATTAATAGCCCCTTTGATTTTACAGTCAATTGATTATGATGTAGAGAATACGGTATTCTCGTACATTCCTAATACTGCTGCTGTTGCATTTTATGGATTAACCGAAGCTATTAATATATATTATAACAAAGTAAAAAGGGAGAAGATTATTAAGCTTGGCAATAAAATTACCCCCGAAGAAATTGATAAATTCATTCATTTAACTCCACGCATCGAAAGTATTGCAGTAAAAGACGTTAAATTACGAACATTTATAACTCAAGATGCAGTTCGTAAAGATTTAGTTGAACATGTGTATGATGTCACTTATGGAATAGTTCGCGATTTTGCTGACACTCTTGTAATTATTGACGACTCAATTGTTCGTGGCACTACGCTTAAAGAAAGTATTTTACGAATACTCGACAGACTTAATCCTAAAAGAATTATTGTAGTTTCATCGGCACCACAAATTCGCTATCCCGATTGTTATGGCATTGATATGGCTAAACTTGGCGATTTTGTTGCTTTTCAAGCGGCTATAGAGTTACTTAAAGAAAATGGAAAACAAAATGTAATAAACGAAGTTTATAATAAGTCAAAAGCTCAGCAAGGAAATGCAAAAGAAGATATTGTGAATTATGTTAAGCTAATTTATAAGCCATTTACAGCCGAAGAAATTTCTGAAAAAATTACTCAGCTTTTAAAACCAAAAGACATTAAAGCTGAAGTAAAAATTATTTACAATTCAATTGAAAATCTGCATATTGCAATTCCGAATCATACAGGTGATTGGTATTTTACCGGCAATTATCCAACACCAGGTGGTAACATGGTTGTAAATAATTCGTTTATTAATTATATCGAAGGACGTAACCAAAGAGCGTATTAAGTTTGTAAAGTTAAAAAGTATTAAAGTAGAAAGTTGGTGTTTAATATTACCTCATGCTTTTTAAAAGTTAATCAGTAAAAATCTTTTTTCGTGCATGACAATAAGGTGTTCCGCCTTTATTATCGTAATAATCCTGATGGTATTTTTCGGCTTGCCAAAAAACTTTTGCAGGCGTAACTTCTGTGGCTACTTTATACCCTTTATTTGATAAAACTTTTATTAGCGAATCTGCAATTTGTTTTTGCTCATTATTCAAATAAAAAACTGCTGAACGATATTGGTCACCCACATCCGGACCTTGTCTGTTTACCTGTGTAAAATCGTGTATTTCAAAAAACAATTTTAAAAGTTTTTTATAAGTTGTTTTTCTTGGGTCAAAAAATATTTCTACAGCTTCGGCATGCCCTGTTGTATGTGAGCAAACCTCTTCATAAGTTGGATTTTCAGTTTTTCCATTAATGTAACCAACTGTAGTTGAAATAACACCAGAGTTTTTGCTAAAATAATATTCAACTCCCCAAAAACACCCACCAGCAAAAATTGCTCGTTCCGGAATGGTATCTATAATTGCAGGAATAAAACGCAATGAAATTGAGTTAACGCAATGACGTGTGTTTTTATCGGTATATCCTTCGCCTTCAAAAACGTGACCTAAATGAGCTCCGCAATTTGCACATATAATTTCTGTTCTTGTGCCGTCGGCATCAATTTTTCGAATAACTGCTCCTTTAATTTCGTTGTCAAAAGAGGGCCAGCCACAATTAGATTCGAACTTGTCGGTTGAACGGTACAACGGACTATTGCATTGTTTACAAATATAAGTTCCAACTTGTTTGTTTTTATTGTATTCTCCAGTATTAGGGTATTCTGTTTCTTTTTTTAGAATTACATTTTGTTCTTCTTTTGAAAGTGGATTATAATTATTCATAATGTTATTTTTGTTTAAATTACTTTTTTCTTCGTTTTTTTGTGCACACGATGTTAGTGTTAAAAATAGAAATAATATTAAAAATATTTTAAACATTTATAAATTAAATTTATTATGTAAAATTATTCTAAATA
>JAVHRE010000435.1:0-9322 GCA_036171495.1 Bacteroidales bacterium | reverse complement strand
AAATAAATAATCAGACCTTAAGGTTTCCAAAACCTTAAGGTCTAAAATAAAAAAACATTTGTTTTTTAAAACTGAAAATAAATAAATGGCTGTATGTTGCTTGATTTTGCCTGAAAAATAATTATAATAACAATTACGGTTATTATAACTTTAAGCCAAATTGGAGTTTGAATAAACCATCCGCGATATTTTTCTTTAAAGTTTGAAGGGAGCCAATGAATAAAAAATCCCATAAAAAGTATTGCAAAAACGAGCCAATAGGAACGAACTATTAATGGAATTAAATTAAATTGAAACGAAAATGCAATTTGATTTAACATTATGCCTACATCATTTAAACTATGTGCACGAAAAAATAGCCATGCAAAGCAAACAATATTAAAAGTAAAAAATACGCCAACAAATCTATTAAATAAATTGGTTTTCGATTTGTTAGGAAATATTTCGAGCCATATTTTATGAATTGTCAGTGCTAATCCATGAATGCCTCCCCAAATAATAAACCTAAAACTTGCTCCATGCCATAAGCCACCAAGTAGCATGGTAATTAATAAATTAAGGTATCTTCTGAATTTCCCGCATCTATTACCACCAAGTGTAATATACAAATAATCGCGAAGCCAAGTAGAAAGCGAAATATGCCACCGCCTCCAAAAATCTGTAATATTTGATGCTTTATAAGGCGAATTAAAATTTATTGGTAATCTAAAGCCAAGCAATAAAGCAACACCTATAGCAATATCGGTATATCCGCTAAAATCGCAATATATTTGAATGGCGTATCCATAAACTCCCATTAGATTTTCGAAGCCGGAATAAGCCATTGGATTATCGAAAACACGGTCAACAAAATTCATTGATATATAATCACTTATAACCATTTTTTTTATTAAACCATTAAGAATAAGGAAAAGTGCATAGCCAAACTCTCGTTTTGTAAGTTTATAATCTATATAAAGTTGTGGAATAAACTCCGATGCAC
Organism: Bacteroidales bacterium; assembly: GCA_036171495.1. Lineage (GTDB taxonomy): Bacteria > Bacteroidota > Bacteroidia > Bacteroidales > GWA2-32-17 > GWA2-32-17. Next base: position 8,340 of record JAVHRE010000435.1, on the reverse strand, counting down.
GAACAATTGGTCCTGCAACAAGCTGAGGAAAAAATGTTACGAAAAAACCAAAATCAATTATGCTTTTTACCGGTGTTAATTTATTGCGATAAACATCAATGGTGTAACTCATTGATTGAAAAGTGTAAAACGAAATCCCAACGGGTAAAATAATGGAATTTATATCAAAATTAAAACCTGTAAGTGAATTTGTCCAGTCGGCTAATAAATTAACAACCTTAAAGTTTGTTCCAAGTAATTGATTTGTAATGTCAACAAAAAAGTAAGAATACTTAAAATAAGCTAACACTAAAAGATTTGCTGTAACGCTTGTAATAATCAGAAATTTACGTGTAACCTTTGTTTTGCTTTTGCCAAGTGCAATTCCAACTGAATAATCAACAATTGTAGTAAAAACAAGAAGCGAGAAAAAATATCCGCCCGATTTGTAATAAAAAAACAAGCTTAAAATAAAAAGGTAAGTATTTCGTAACCAATGTTTTTTGTATATAAACGAATATCCGAAAAGCGTACAAGCAAAAAATCCCCAAAAAAATAACGACGAAAAGAGCATTGGCTTTTCAGGGTTGTACAAAAATATTTCTTTTAGCCAATCTATCATTTTTTGTCAATAAAGTTATCGTATGCTTTAATAAATGCTGAAAACAACAAATCACCTTGTAAATAATATCCATTTTTATCAAAATGCAATTTATCGCGGGCTGCCATTCCCGCTTTTAACCAATTTTGCATACTTCCATATCCACCCATTACATTATATAAATCCCATGTTGCACAATTATTTTCTAAAGCTACTTTTGTAATTATTTCTGAAGCAATTGCCACATCGGAGTTGCAGTATCGTCGGCGACGGCAATTGTCTGATGGCGTTGTAAAAAGAATTGGAACATTTGGCTTTGCAATGCGAACTAATTTAATAAATGAAACTAAATTATATTCAAACTGCGATTTGTTCCATTTTGCAGAGTAGCAATCGTTTGTGCCAAGTGAAATTATTATCCAGTCGGGATTTAATTGTTGTAATTGTTTCGATAACAACGAGCATCTTAAAAAGGCTTCAACATCGGCTCCATTTACGCCAATTGAGTGATATGTTATACCGGGGTCGTCATTTTCTAAACTAATACCATAAAGTGTAAATGATTTTTGACATGTATCAGTTTTTGTAATATTAAATCGTATAGAATCGGTATAATTATTTAGAATAAATAAAGTGTAACCAATTGAGTCGTTGTCAACAACTTCTTGTTTTAATTTGTAATTACCAGTTTTTATTTCAAAGCTATTTTGTTTAAAATTCTGAAAAACTTTTACTTTGTTAAAGTCGTAACTTACATAATCTTTACTTCTTAATTGAATAAATATTGAAGAAATACTGTCGGTTGTTATTGCCAATGCACCTGATAATCCAAGAGTACACGATTTGTTTTTTTCGATATTACGGCAGCCAGTCCAATTGCCGGTATAATTTACTGAAAAATTAAACGCATTATTAGAATGAATTAGTTTAAATGGAAAAATAAAACCTCTCGAACCTTTTGTTCCCAAGAAAAATGTTTGCAAAAGTTCGCGCATTCGCCCCGAAAAATAATCGGCTTGAATATGCGAATCGCCAATATGAACAATATTTATTTGACTATCGCCTTTTAAAATTAACGTACTTAATTTTTTAAATAAAGTGTCGTAACCGCTGCTGTCATTAGAAAATATAATTTTATTCTGCTCGTATTTAATAAAGGGATAATATGGAATTTTAATAATATCATCTTGAGAAAATAAATTAAAATTTAAAAATAACAATATAAAAAATAAAACAAATCTTTTTGTCTTTATTTTTTTAAGTGAACTAATAATACCTCTAAAAACTGTTTCGCCATTCTGTTCCAAACTAAGTTCGTCATGGCGGGCTTGACCCGCCATCTCCTTAATATTTGGAGATGCTGAAACAAGTTCAGCATGACGGTTTGTATGGTTTTTACAGATGCCCTTAATAATATGTTGAAATAAATTATTTATGGTAATTATTATTTTATTTTTTTAATTCGAGCAAATTATTTTTAATTTTAAAATTATTGTATTCTAAAACTAAAGCATTGTAAAACATTTCGGCAACAATTTTTGCTCCCCGCGGACTAAGATGGGTAAAATCTTTTGCAGCCATAGGTGGAGCGGCATTAACCCAACTTGGCATAGAGTTTTTTCCGCCCATTGCTTTATAAAAATCCCAAAAAGCACAATTAGCCCGAAAAGCAGCTTTTTTTTGAGCTTCTTTAATTTTTTCGATATTTGGGTACGACTCGAAACCATTTTCGGTTTTTTGCGACATGTCGGAAATTCCAATAACAATAATCCCCATGTCGGGATGTATTCTTTTTAAAGCAGATAATTGTGAATAAACCCAGTTTTCGTAAAAAGTATAATCTTCCTGAACATTAGGCACAACATTTACTCCAAATTCATAAATTAAAAGTTTAACATTTAGTTTTTCGTACATTTCTTTTAAAAGGGTAAGATTATTTCTTGTGAAGTCGGTACCCGAACTACCTCGTAATGGTATATTGTCGAAAGCAAGCCCATTTTCGCCGTCAAAAGCTATTCCATACAAATCGGGACTGTCTTTGCCTGAGAATTTTAAAGTTAATTGTTTAAATGGATTTTTTATTTTAAACGTTGTTATTTTAAAATCGTTACCCGATAAAAGAGTTTCAAACCCTAATAACTTATCGCCATCATACAATTCAACCATAACTGGTTTGCGATTGTTAGCGTACAAGAGTTTTATTTCGCTGAATTTAAAACAATTTCCATAAGCTGAACTTGATTTTTTTATATCTATTGAGGCTTCAAAAATGTTAGTGTCATTGGGCAACGAATCGTTATATACAGGAGCAAACCTACTAAAACTTAACATTATTCCGTATTTGTTGTGTTTAATTTTTTTATCTATTTTGCCAAATAAAGTGTAGCGTTTCCAATCGCCGGTATTTTTAATATCAACTGCACCGCAGATGTTATTTACTTCTAATAGAGGGATTAATCCGGCTCCTTCGCCTCCAAATCTGCCTTGAAACCGGTTTCTTAAAAAACCTGTAATTCTATCACCTTCAATTTGGCTATCACCATAATGCAGAACTCTAATTAATCCGTCATTTTTTTGTACGTTTTTAAAAAATTGGAAAAGAGCAGTTTTATCACTGTCGGGAAATTCGAGTGGTTGAACAACTTTAACAATGCTATCAACATTAAGTGAATCAATTAAAAGTGAGTCGTTTTTTTGTAGTGTATCTGCACTCAACTCATTTTTTTTTATGATTTCAGATATATCGGCATATTTTACATTGTTATTGGCGAAAAAACTCGAAAGTGCAGGAAATTTTATTTTATAATTTTTGTAAATTGGTATTCCACCTTTAGGAATTTGCCAAGATATAAGTGCTAAAATTGCAAAAACAACAATAAGAAAAAGTAGCGATTTTAACGGTTTCATAAATCAAATTTTCTGAAATGTGGCTATTCTTTTTTCATTATTTTAAGTTTCTGACCAATCTTAAGACTTCTGGCATTTGTTATTCCATTTAACTTCATTATTTCATCGGCAGTTACACCAGTATATTTTTTTGATATTGTGTAAAAATTATCTCCCGATTTAACTGTGTAATAAATATATTCTCCTTTTTTTACATTTTCGTTTGGCACATTGTTATTTGTTGTTTGAGTATTGGTTTCAACTTTAGTTTGTTTTTTGTTTTTATATTTATTTGCTGTTTCTTCGGAAACATAAAGAACGAGTTTTTTGCCTACAACAAGCCTGTTTTTTCTAATGTTGTTCCAAATTTTTATATCCTCTGTTGTAATACTAAAACGTTTTGCAATTGAGCCAAAACTATCGCCACTTTTTACTGTATATGAAATTATTACTCCTCCGGAATTGTTGTAAACTTTATTTATTTTACCATATAGCGATGGGTGAATTGAATTGAAAAACAAAGAATCTTTATAATTAAAAATGGAGTCTTTTAAAATTATAAATTGAGTTATACTTTCGGCTGGTAACATTAAGGGTAACGTATCGAAATTAGCAGGAATAATATCTTTTTTATATTGAGGATTTAATACCCGAAGTTTCTCAATTGGAATTTTTAGCACTTCGGAAACCTGCATTAAATGCAGTTCTTTGTTAATCATAATGGTGTCTGTAGCTTTAGGAATATCAATTTTTCTTGGAACAAGTTTAAGTTCTTTATAGTTCGACATTGTAAAAGCAGCAGCTATATATGCTGGAACATAGCCTCGTGTTTCGCGTGGAAGTCGTTCGTATATTCCCCAATATGTTGTTTTGCCGGTTCTTTTAATTGCTTTGTTAATATTTCCGGGACCGCAATTGTAAGCTGCAATAACTAAATGCCAGTCGTGATAAATATCGTAAAGGTCGCGTAAATAATGTGCAGCTGCATCAGAAGCTTTTATTGGGTCTTGACGTTCATCAATAAATGAATTTACATTTAATTTATATAATTTACCTGTGGTGTACATAAACTGCCATAGCCCAGATGCACCGGCACGGCTTATTGCATGAGGGTTTAAAGCCGATTCAATAATTGGTAAATATTTTAATTCGAGAGGTAATCCATATTTATCAAGTGCCTGTTCAAAAATCGGAAAATAATATTCTGATAAACCAAGCATAACCTCAACTTGGCGTCTTCGTCTTAAAGAATAAAATTCAATATATTTTCTTACTATATCATTATAAGTCATTTCAATGTATGTGTTCATGTGCGATAATCTTTCAATATACATTTCGTTGGAGTAATATGGAACAACTGCGGTATCGGTAAAAGAGTTATAATTAATATTTCCGGATGGATTTATTACTCCCTGAATATACCAAAGCGAAAGCATTGAGTCTAAATTTCGTGAAAAATCCTGAAAATCGTGTTCGGGACTTGATAAAATAGTATCAGTAGTTACTTCCTGGGATTTAAGGTTATTTGAAAAAACAAAGAGTAAAAATAATATTCCAACTATATATTTTGCCATAATAAATTCTTCACATAAATTTTAAAAACTTAAATTAATTTTAATTCCCATAGTTGTTTTGTTCATCCCAAAAAATATTGGTGTGGGTTCAATTCGTAAGCTGAGGTTATCCGAAATATCAAAATCGTACAAATTGGCATCAACGTTAGCATCAATAATATTCATAATATACAAGCCGGTAGTAAATATTACAAACAGGTCGCGATACCGGCGGTAGTAATTTTTGCCAGTTTCTAATCCGTTAAGAGTAAACTCCATACCATTCATTTTATAACTATGAATAGATGTGTCTTTATACATTTCTAAATATGCACTTCTAAATTGTTTATAATTCACATTGTTTTTATATGCCAAATATCCTAATGTTCCTAAACCAACATAAATAACCGGCACTTTCCAGTATTTTTTGTTATAAACCTGTCCAAGCCCGGGAACAAATGTTGACATAAGTGTAGCAAGACGTGGACTATGTTTTTTTAAGGAATCAGTTTTTAAAGAATCGTTTTGGCAATTAGAAAATAATGGTAACAATATAAAAAAAACAAAAAACATTACAATTAACGAAGTGTTTTTTAGCAAAGGGAAATTTAAAAACTGGTAATCGTCATTCCGAATTTGCTTATCGTCATTCCGAACTTTTACACTGGGCAACTTGTGCTGAGCGCAGTCGAAATAAGCCGAAGTGTGTTTCGGAATCTCTTTTCTGTTTGTGGGATGCTGATTCCGCCTTATGCGGGACAGCATGACGTTAAATTCAACATGACGTTCTGATGGAGCATTCCCGTCATGGCGGGCTTGACCCGCCATCTCCTTAATATTTGGAGATGCTGAAATATCCTGAGCTTGCCTGCCCTGAGCCTGCCGAAGTGGACGAAGGACAGCATGACGTTTCAAAAATGTTTTTAAAGGTGCCCTAAAATAATTATATTTTATATTGTTATGCAAAAATTATTTATTAATAAGTTTATTAATAACTTCCTGAAAATCAGTTTCATTACCAACCGATAAAATAATTTTTCCTTTACCGTCAGATGATTTTTTAACATCAACTTTACAATTAAATTGCTTGATTAGCTTGTCGCGAAGTTGTTTAAGTTCAGATGTCAGTTTTGTGCGTTTAGTAATGGGCTTATTGTTAGCAATACTTAATTCGCGAACAATATCTTCAACTTTGCGAACCGAAAAATCGTATCTTAAAATTTGATGATAAATCATAATTTGAGTTTCGGAGTCATCAACATTAATAAGAGCTCTGGCGTGTCCGACAGTAATTTTTTGTTGACGCAAACCAAGTTGAATTTCGGGTGGAAGTTTTAATAAACGTAAAAAATTAGTTATTGTAGTTCGCTGTTTGCCGACACGTTCACTTAATTCTTCCTGAGTAAGTTTACATTCTTCAATAAGGCGATTATAAGTAATTGCAATTTCAATAGCGTCAAGGTCTTCGCGCTGAATGTTTTCTACTAATGCCATTTCGAGCATTCCATTATCGTCGGCATCGCGAATATATGCAGGAATTTCTTCTAATCCAATGAGTTTTGATGCTCTTAATCTACGTTCTCCAGAAATAATTTGATATTTGTTATCAACAATTTTTCTTACTGTGATTGGTTGAATTATTCCAAGAGCTTTTATTGATTCAGCAAGCTCTTTAAGCGAATCGTCATTAAAATTTATTCGTGGTTGAAAAGGGTTGTTTTCAATTTTATCTAATGATATGTTATTAACACCAGAAAACTCGTTTCGCTGAGTATTAGCATCTTCAATAAGGGCTTCGAGTCCACGCCCTAAAACAGATTTTTTTGAACTCATATTTATTATTGTTTTTATTTTTTAACAAGAACACCGAACTTTAAGTTCCAAAATTCAAATTCCAAATATCAAATTCCAAATTTGGAGCTTGGAGCTTGAGATTTGGGGCTTATTCATTGACGATATTCAGCGTTCGATGTTCAATATTCATTATTTTTTTATTTTATAACAAAGCCTGCCCCGTTTTATTGGAGAAAAATTTCAACATAACAATGTTTATTTACGGTTATTTTTTTGATATACAATTTTAGTTTCATGTGTTATTCGAGAATTTTTTCGGAATTATTAATTTTTGTCATTTCATTTTTTTGCAAAAGTTCGCGTGCTAAATTTAAGTAACTTGTTGCCCCTGCACAATTAACATCATAAAGCAGAACAGGTTTCCCATAACTTGGAGCTTCGGCAAGCTTTACATTTCTTGGAATAGCATAGCTGAAAACCATGTTTTGAAAATGTTTTTTTACTTCATCGTAAACCTGATTCGATAAATTTAAACGTGAATCGTGCATTGTTGGTAAAAATCCTTCTATTTCGAGCTGTGGATTTAAACTTTTTCTGATAATATTTATTGTATTTAAAAGTTTGCCAAGCCCTTCGAGTGCATAATACTCGCATTGAACAGGTATAATAACTGAATCTGATGCAGTTAAAGCATTAACAGTTATCAATCCTAATGATGGTGAGCAATCAATAAAAATAAAATCGTAATCAGTTCTTATTTTATCAATAAAAGTTTTCATCATTTTTTCGCGGTTGGGCAAGTTAAGCATTTCAATTTCGGCACCTACCAAATCTATATGCGATGGCAATAGAAATAATCCTTTAACTTCGGTTTCGAGAATTATATTTTTGGGATTTACATCGTCAACAAAACATTCGTAAATGCTTGTTTTAATGTTCTTTACGTTAAATCCTAAGCCCGAAGTTGCATTTGCTTGAGGGTCGGCATCTATTATTAGTACTTTGTGTTCGAGTACAGCCAAACTTGCTGCCAAATTAATAGCTGTAGTGGTTTTTCCAACTCCTCCTTTTTGATTTGCAATTGATATGATTTTTGCCATTTTAATTTAATTTATTTTTTAATTTGCCACAAAAATAATTTTATTTTATCAAAGGTTTTGCTTTTATATCGTTTGTTTATTAACAAAATTAGAGGTAGTGTTAATAAAACACTTTTTATGTGATTGGTATAAAGAGAATTGATTGCTTTTTTATACCTTTAAGTAATGATTAAATAGTGTCTGAAAGAAAACTCTGTGTTTAATAAAGAAAACGTCAAGTTCTCCCGCTTAGGCGGAACGATGTTTTAAAAATCAGGAGTTCCGCCTAAGCGGAATGACTGATTTTTAAAACGAGAATAACGCAGAAATTGATGTTTTCTTGCAAACACTACTTATGCGAATCAAGGGTTGAAAAACACAAGAAATAGCACCTTTTTACAACATAAAACACAATGTTTTCCGTCATTCCCGCCCTTCCTTCGTCAGG
>JAVHRE010000434.1:0-9322 GCA_036171495.1 Bacteroidales bacterium | reverse complement strand
ACTAAACCAAAAGCTATTGTAAAAAAAGTAACAACCAAAAAGGAAGTTACTAAACCAAAAGTAGTTCCAAAAGCAAAGTCGAAAGATAAAACAGAAATTAAGGCAAAGCCAAAAAAGACTAAAGAAAAAAAGTAAATTTGTCCCGGTAAATGCCGGGACTTTTTATTTTATCATAATTTTTTGGTAATGAATTTTCAGCAAGTTCAAATTAAAATAGATACTTTTATAAAACATTACCGAATAGCAATTTTAGGTACATTGTTGGTGCATGCTTTTTTTTTACTTATGCTTGTTTTATTTGAAATGACTAAACCTGTAGTAGTAAACGAAACTCAGTTTTCTATTGAACTTGCTCCAGCGGAATTACAACAAAACATTACAACTCCCGAAAACAACAACTTGCAAAACAATAATGATGAGAACTTAAAAGACGTAAAAAATATTTCATCAAACGAAGCCGAAAAAAACAAAAGTTTTGATGATTATTACAACGAAGTAGAAAATGTTATTAGTAAGGGTAAACCTAAAGAAAAATTTGTAGCTAATGACTATGCCGACAAACGAAACTTAGCTAAAGATTACTCTAAAGAAAATGGTTTTGTTGCACAAACAGACAACAACGAAAATAAAACAAATCCCAACAACAGCAATAGTTTGAGTAAAAACACTTATGCCGGTAATGCAATTATTACATACAATTTAGGGGGTCGAAAGGCAGTGCGATTGCCTATTCCAGCTTATCAATGTCTTGGAAGTGGTGAAGTAATTATCGAAGTTTTAGTAAATAAAATGGGAAATGTTTCATCGGCTACTATTATTTCAGCTAATACCTCATTAAATGAAAGTTGCCTTTCAGATGCAGCTGTTAAAGCATCTTTATTATCGAAGTTTACAATTGACCTTAAAGCTCTAAACATTCAAAAAGGAACAATAAGTTATAAATTTATTGGACAATAAGTTTTTGTAACTATTCACTCAAATATCTTTCGGCATCAATAGCTGCCATGCAACCAGAACCCGCAGCAGTAATAGCTTGGCGATAATGTTTATCCTGCACATCGCCACAGGCAAAAACCCCTTCAATATTTGTTTTAGAACATCCTGGAATTGTTTTTATATATCCTGTTTCGTCGGTTTCTATAAATGGTTTAAAAATTTCGGAATTTGGCTGATGTCCAATTGCTACAAAAAAACCTGTAATTGAAATTGTAATATCTTCGCCATCAGCTTTAGTTAATATTACACCTGTTACCCCCGATGTATTACCAACTATTTCTTTTGGAGAATGTTGAAAAAGCACTTCAATATTCTTTGTTTTAAAAACTCTTTCCTGCATTGCTTTGGAAGCCCGCAAATAGTCTTTTCTAACAATAAGAAAAACTTTTTTACAAATTCCTGCCAGATACGATGCTTCTTCGCAAGCGGTGTCGCCGCCACCAACTACAGCAACATCTTGTCCTTTATAAAAAAAACCATCGCAGGTAGCACAAGCCGAAACGCCACTACCTTTAAATTTTTCTTCCGATTCTAAACCAATATATTTTGCTGTTGCTCCCGTTGCAATAATAACTGCATCGGCTTCTATTAATTTATTTTCATCAATCCATATTTTGTGAGGTAATTTGCTGAAATCAACTTTTGTAGCAATACCAAAACGAATATCAGTTCCAAAGCGTTCTGCTTGTTTTTTTAAATCTTCCATCATAGCAGAACCTGTGATGCCCTGTGGATAGCCGGGAAAATTTTCTACTTCAGTAGTTGTAGTTAACTGTCCGCCAGGCTCTAACCCTTCGTAAATCACGGGTTTTAAATTAGCTCTTGCAACATAAATTGCTGCAGTATAGCCGGCAGGACCACTTCCTATTATTAAACATTTTATGTGTTCACTTGCATTTTGCACTTTATTGGTTGAGTCATTTTTTGTGCTAATATTCAATGGTTTAAAAAATTCCATGTGTCTTATTTCTTTTTCAAAATGCTTAATTCAAGTCACAAATGCAAATTTTGATTAAGCAAATTTATATAAAAAAATTCATTTGACGTTAAAAATTTTAATTTTTATTACTTGGTGTCAGTTCGGTATAAAAACGATTTACATTCAAGTAATTGCCGTTTAAATTGAATGTCAGTATAGTGTCTTGAATTGTTGGTAATTTTTTTGTGGATTATTTTTTGTCGTAATTATTTTGACTACATTCAGAACTCCTGACTTGGCAACAAACTAAACTGTCTTATTTTTTTAAATTAATAGTCGGGAGTACAGTAATCTTTAATAATAATTATTGACATTAAGCATGTTACAAAATCATTTGGTGCAAGATTGTGAATAATGCGACAATATAGTTTGCATTATTATTCAGATAATTTATTAAAATTCAATAGACGGATCAGGAGGTCTGAAGTTACATCTGCTCCAAATATCGTTTTTCTTATTTATTCTCGGTGTTTTTTTATCCTTTGAATTTGGAGTTTGAAATTTGGAACTTGGGTCAAAAAAGTAAATGCTATTTCGTGTCAGAAAGAAAACGTCAAGTTCTCCCGCTTAGGCGGTACGATGTTTTAAAAATCAGGAGTTCCGCCTAAGCGGAATGACTGATTAAAACGAGAATAACGCAGAACTTAGCGAAGCGATCTCACGAACACCTTAAAAAATAAAAATAGATGTGAGTAAATTGGCGTTTTCTTGCAAACACTATTTCTTAACAAGCACTTAGAACGAATAAGTTAACCCACCCACAGCATTAAATCCCTGGGTTGGATAAAAGTTCCAGTAATATTTTTTAGAAGCAGTGATATTATTTAAGTTTAAAAATACTGACAATATTTTAGTGTAACGATATTCTAATCCAATATTTGCATCAATAATTTTTTTTAATTTATATGGTTCGTTGGGCAATTTATAATTTGGGAAAAACCTGTCGCCTAAAGCAAATACATCAGCATTTATAACTATTTTGTTTCGTAAATTGTAGCGAGCAGTAAATGTTAAGTCCCATTCGGGTTTGCCCCATGGTTTTGGTAAATTATTTAAAGTGTATTTATAATAATTTCCTTTTAAAAACACATTAAGTTTTTCGGAGTTTTTAAATGAAACTTCGCCATAAAATTGTAATAACTGAACCGTTTTATCGTAAACAACATTAAAATAATTTCCAACTCCAAGTGTGTCGTTAACAAAGAAATACATGTTTTTGTAAATGCCATAATTTCCTTTTACAATAAATGAAACTTTTTTACTGAAATTACCTTTTATACCTGCATTCAAATTTATTTTGTTATTGGTGTTTTGTATTTGAAGTCCGGGTTTTAAATAAGGATTTTCTTTTACAATGTTTGCAAAATGATTTTGGAGCATTTTACCATCAATGCCAATAAAAGGGATTAAAAAATTTTCAATAACATTATACTGCAATAATACGGTTGGATAAAAATGATAAAATACCGAGTCGCTGTAAGCATCAGTTTCCATAGATAAGCCGCATTTTACACGCCATTGATCACCTGTAAAGTTAACCCATGGGTTAATTTTAACCAAAGCATTATTATTGGTATCAATTAAAGAATTTTTATTGAGCCACGAAACATTAACATCTCCACCAATTACTTCGGTTTTATAAAACTTATTAAAATCGGTTGATACATTTATTAAATTCTGATAACTTTTAAAATTATCTTCAAAATACTGGTATTTAATATTTGCATTATAATTAAGGTGTGAAGAATCTATATAGTTTGAAGTTAATCCGGCGTTTCCGGTGATAGTGTTATAATGCTGAAAGATTTGTTTTTTATCGAAAACAGTATCGCTATAAGATGTGTCGTAACCATAATAATGAAAGGCATTTCGTTCGTAGCTTGCACCGCCGGACAAAGTAGAATGTTCGTAGAATTTTTTACCAAACAAGTCAACTTTATTGTCGCTGAATGATGCTGGTGACTTAACACCGTTTACTAATTTTATATTTGAAACTGATGAAAGATGTTTAATAAAAAATCCGCCTGAATAATTTTTTGAGCGCAACATATTAACCCCGGCTTCGCCAAGCAAAGTGTTATAGTTTCCTGCACCTGCTTTTAAATATGTTGAGTACAATTTTGAAATAGGTTCGCTTACCATTTTAGCAGGTTGAATAGGAATCACTTCAAAACTAACCGGTAATTGTTTTGGGTAAACTTTATAATTCATGTTTCTGCGTAATGTTGATGTGTCGTTAATTTCGGGTAAAATGTTAATTTTATATGCATCGCCAACCGTTGGGTCATAAGGCTTAACAACTTGAACATCTTGGTTCATTTTAGTTTGAGCATTCGCAAAGTTCTGAAAAAACAGAACAGTACAAATAACTGATATTGCGATAACCAAAATTTTACTCATAATATTTTAGCTTAATTGTTTTAATTTCATTATTCATTAATTATAGAATTATCGGGTAGTGAATCTTGGGGCATAGTTTTAAGATTTTCTTGTTCTTCTATTAGTTTTATTTGGTCGAGTTTCGATTTTGCATCGTCAATCATACCATCGTCTGTAATTTTATAGTTACCAATAACACTTTGCAATGTTGCTTTAGCCTGAAAATAATTTTTCTTGGTAATATAAACATCTGCTAACAAAAGAAATGATTTTGCGAGCCACTTTTGTTGAGGTGTGTTTTTCTTTACAAAATCGAATACTTCTTTTTCGGTTAAGTCTAATAGATTCTGTTTAAAATAAATATCGGCAGTTAAATATTTTGCTTCGGCTTCTATTGCACTTTTGCAATTTTTAGATATTAAAGTAAACTCATCTAATGCTGCTTCATAATTTCTTAAAGCATATTCGCATTTACCAATAATGTAATGAGCTTCGCGTATAGTTTCATCGGCTAATTTATCCATTGCAAGAACCTGAATAGCAGCTTTATGTGCATTGTCAAAATCATTTAAGTTATAATAACATCTCATTTTTCCAATTTTTGCTGATGTAATGTTATTTTGGTAAGATGCTGAATTTTCTAAAGTTAAATAATAATTCAGAGCTTCGTTAAAATTTCCTTTGTCAAACTCATATTTAGATACTTTTACTAACGATGGCTCGGTAAACACACTATTGGGACGGCTAACAACCTTTTTATAATATTCTATTGCAGCATCAGTATTCGAGGCTTTATTTAAACATTCAGCTTTGTAATAAAAAACGTTAACCGAAAAAATTCCTGTTTCGCCAAATTTTGAAATATAATCGGCAAATAATCCTTCGACTTTGTTGCAATCGCCCGACATATATACTTTTTCGGCAGTTGAGTACATTAGCGAATCTTGTTCTGTAATTCTAAAATCTATCTGATTACCGCGTTCTTTAAGATATGAATAATAGCCATTTACATCGTTCATGTCCATAAACACATTTTTTAAACCAACGTAAGCATCTTTTGCTTCGGTAGTTGACGAATAGTTTTCAATCACTTTTTTATAAACTTTTAATGCTTGAGCATTTTGGTCGCTATTGTAATAAACTAAACCCATTTGAATATAAGCTTTGCGAACAAAATCGCTTGCAGGATAATCGTCTATGATTTTTTGATAGGTGTTTAATGCCATTTCTTTCTCACCAATAGCCACATAACTGTTTGCGAGTTCAAACATTGCATCGTCAACATAAGGCGATGACGTGTAGTCGGTTAGCAATTGATTTAAAATAATAATTTTATCGTTATTTTGTTTTAAAAGCCCTAAACAAAATCCCTTTTGATACATTGCGTAATCAACCGCAGCCAAATGAATATCAATTGCTTTAGAGTAATTTTCAATGGCAATGTCGTATTCACGTGCAGAAAAATCACAATCACCAATTCTGCAATAAGCATCGGCAGTCATTTTTGATTTAACATCGGGTTGATTATCAACAAACTTACGGAACCATGATAATGCTTGTTTGTAATCAGTTTTTTTAAAGTAACAATATCCCAAACTGTAATAAGCTAAATTAAATTCTTTTGAACCAAATGCTCCCGAGGTAAGTAAAAACTTGTTAAATTGTGATAGAGCATCATCGTATCTGTTTAATCTGTAATACGATTCGCCTTTCCAGAAAGTTGATTGTGCTCTAAATTGCTGATTGTATTTCGCATTATTTAACGATTTATCAAAGTGAATAATTGCCTGTTCAAAGTCGAGATTATTAAATAGTTCCAACCCTCTGAAATATGCTACACGTTGATATGCTTCTTCATTCTCGTTTGTAACAACTTGAATATTTTCGAGGGCTTCAACGGCTTCTTTATAGTTTTTTGTGTGCATATATACTTTTCCAAGTAAAATATATACATCATCAAGTTTTTGCGAATTTGGGAAAGTTTTAATAAAATTGTTTAGTGTAGCAATGGCTTCGTTAAATGGCGAAAACGAAAATTCATAAGTGAGTTTTGCGTAATTGAACATAGCCTCTTCTTTAATATATTGGTCGAAATCCATTTTTGAGGCATTGCCAAAAGCCATTCGAGCCATATTATCATCATTCTGAGATAAATAACAATCGGCAAGTAAATAAAGTGAGTTTTGGGTAAGACTATCTTTAACATTTGTTATTTTTTCGAGAGTTACAATTGCTTTACTACGAATTTCTGATTTATAATAAGCGTATCCTAACTCGTAAATATCCCTTCGGGTTATATTTGGAGTTTTATCGCGATATATTTCGAGATATGGAACGGCATCGCTAAAACGGTTTGTTCTGTAATACGATTCGCCAATTATTCGGGCAATTTCGGGTGCACGTTTTGTAGTAGCCGAATCGAGTAATCCGGGTGCATATGTTATTACGCTATCAAATTTTTCCTGTAAATAATAAATTTGTGTAATATAATAAGGTACAATTTTTCCAAAAAGCTCATCCGATTTTAGTTTTTGAAATCCTGCTAATGCTGTTTCATAATTTTTTTTAGTATATGCAATGTGCGAATAAAAATAAATTGCAGGTACAGTATATTTTGAGTTAATATCTTTAATCTCAAAAAATGCTTTCTCGGCTTTATCAAAATTTTTTACTACAAAGTAGCTATAACCGCTTTTAAAATAATATTCGGCTTGTTCTTCGCTTGAAAGATGATAAGGGTCAATTTTTTCGAACCATTCAATTGCTTTTTTATATTTTTTTTCGCGATATTGTAATTTGCTCATATAAAAATATGAGTATTTTATACGTGAGCTTTCCTGGTCTTTTTTAATAAAACTGCCTATTTTATATTCTGCATCTTTATTAAACAATTCCATTGCACAAATTGCAGAATAATAGTCAGCATCGGTTTGCATAAGATTTTGATTTTGAGGAATAGAACTTCGGTATTCGTCAAAATCTTTTTGCGAAAAGCCGTATTTTTGTTTCTCGAATAACTCAACTGCTTTTTTAAAATTATAATCTGCATCGTTATATATTGCGGTTTTTTGTCCAATAATTGTGTTATTAAAACATAGCATTAGTGATAAAAACACGCTGAATAATAGAATATTGTTGTGCATAAGCTAATTACTTATTATAATGCTAAAGTAGTTATTTAAAAAATTTTAAATTTTATACTTTATTCTTTTAATTAACAATTGAATGTTCATTTCTAAAATTAATTGTAAAATTTTTATTGATTTAATGTTTTTAGCTTTGTATATGCTCAATTGATGTAAACATTTATGGGAATTTAATAACTAAATAAAAATAATGGAAGAAAATTATACTGTACAATTAGAAAATATAAATATTTACCAGCAGGAAGAAAAAGTATTAAAAGATGTAACATTGAACTTAAAAAAGGGCGAGTTTATTTATCTTATTGGTCGTGTTGGTAGCGGTAAATCGAGCTTATTAAAAGTTATTTACGGTGAAATTCCAATAAACGATGGTGAAGGGAATGTTTGTAGTTTCAATTTAAAGAAATTAAAAAAGAGTGAAATACCAAAGCTTCGCCGAAAACTGGGTATAGTATTTCAAGATTTTCAATTACTTACAGACAGAACTGTTTATCAAAATCTTAAATTTGTATTACTCGCAACCGGTTGGGATAAAAATGAAATTGAAAAACGTATAATTGAAGTCCTCGAAAATGTTGGACTGGCTGATAAAATTAAGCGGATGCCACACGAATTATCCGGTGGCGAACAGCAACGTATTGTTATTGCACGAGCATTGTTAAATCATCCCGAATTAATTTTAGCCGATGAGCCAACGGGTAATTTAGACCCCGAAACTTCGGAAGGAATTTTGAAATTACTTTCAGAAATTAGTAAAACCGGCTGTTCTGTTATTATGGCTACACATAATTATTCTGTATTAAAAAAATTTCCTTATCGTACAATTAAATGCGAAGACGGAAAAATTTTTGAATTAAACGAAAACTTTGGTGCAATTGATTTTGAATCAATTAAAGAATAAAGGGGACTTCTAAAAACACCAAAATCGTCATGCTAAATTTATTTCAGTATCTCATAACAGCCTGATAATCAGATTCTGAAACAAGTTCAGAATGACATAGTGCTTGATTTTTAGAAGTTCCCTAAAGAAAAAATAATTATTGTTCGTCTGTATTTTAGCTTTAAGTACTTTAGATACTTTTCTTTGTTGTCCCGCAGAGATTCGAACTCCGACAAACAGATTCAGAGACTGTTGTGCTACCATTACACAACGGGACAAGTTAAAAAAGTTGTCCGACCAGGATTCGAACCTGGACTAACAGAATCAAAATCTGTGGTGCTACCTTTACACCATCGAACAATATAAAATAAAAGAACTCAAAAATAAGACTGCAAATTTATAAAAAAAAATCTGTTAAAAACATTTTTTTGATTTTTTAAGGAAAATTTTAATTCTTCACAAAAAAATTATCTTAATTTCGTGCTTTTAAACTTATAACAATTTCTATTAACGAAAATTATAAAAAATGAAGTTTAAACTTTGGAATAACATTGGTGGCTGGACAGTATTCGTAATTTCGGCTTTTACTTATTTAATGACAATTGAACCCACCGCAAGTTTTTGGGATTGTGGAGAATTTATTGCCACGGCATTCAAATTAGAAGTTGGACATCCTCCCGGCGCACCATTTTTTATGTTTGTGGCTCGATTATTTTCGCTTTTTGCAAGCGATAATGCTCATGTTGCTATGATGGTTAATTCCATGTCGGCGTTGTTTAGTGCACTTACTATATTGTTTATGTTCTGGACTATTACCTATTTTGCAAAAAGAATGCTCGTAAAAGAAGGGGAAATGACTGTTGGACAATTAGTTGCAATAATTGGAAGCGGATTAGTAGGTTCATTAGCTTATACTTTTTCCGATTCTTTTTGGTTTTCGGC
>JAVHRE010000433.1:0-1805 GCA_036171495.1 Bacteroidales bacterium | reverse complement strand
GCCCCCTTGTCAAATCCCTTCGGGATTAATACCGATGCGTAACATCAGTTATTAAGTTATTCGCTATTAGGTTATTTCAATGTATTTCTACTTATTTCTATTTATTTTCACTTCTTACTTTTCACTTTTCAAAGTTACTATTAATTGTTTTATTCGCCTGCTATCAGCCGATTTTATTCTAAAATTGAATTTTCCAATTGAAATCACTTCGTTTTTTTGTGGAATGTTTCCTTTTATTTCAAGAATAAGTCCGGCTAAAGTATCCGCCTCACCTTTAATACTATCAAAAACATCATCATTAACATTAACAGCCCTATAAAAATCATTAAGCAAGGTTTTGCCTTCAAATAAATATTCGTTATCCGAAAGTTTTATAAAGTCATTGTCGTCATTATCAAATTCATCATCAATATCGCCAACTATTTCTTCTAAAATATCTTCTAAAGTAACAATTCCGGATGTTCCTCCATATTCATCAATAACTATTGCCATGTGTATTTTTTTTAGCTGAAACTCTTCGAGCAAATCATTAATTTTTTTTGTTTCCGGGATAAAATAAGGCGGTCTAATTAACGATTGCCATCGAAATTCCGGCTTGTGAATATGCGGTAATAAATCTTTTATATAAAGTATTCCTTTTATATTGTCAAAACTTCCCGAAATAACAGGAATTCTACTGTAACCGGAATCTATAACAACTTGCAAAACTTTGCTGAACGTGTGTTTTAAATCAATTGTAACAACATCCATACGAGAAATAATTATTTCTTTTACGTCAATATTCCCAAAATTAACAATCCCTTTCAAAAGTTTTTCTTCATCTTGCAATTCACCTGAAACTAAATCAATTGCATGAGATAAATCGTTAACAGTTACATTTGAGCGCTTTTGAACTCTTTGTTTTATTAACGACGAACTTTTTACCAACATATAGGTAATGGGGAAAAAAAATGATGATAGAAACATTAAAGGGAGTGCCATTATATTAGCCATTTTCAACTTAAAATGAGTAGCATAAGCTTTAGGAAAAATTTCTCCAAAAAATAGAATTAAAAAAGTAATTATAACTATCTGAAAAACAAAGCCTAAAACTGGTGAAATTGAAAAATCGAATATCTCTAATGTAAGATTTGTTGAAACAATTACAATTCCGATATTAACAAAAGTATTTGAAACTAAAATAGTAGCCAGTAATCTTTCGGGTTCTTGTAATAATTTAATTATTTTTGAATTAGCAAAGTTTATCCTTTTATTAATTTTCTCAATATCTTTTGGTAAGAGAGAAAAATAAGCCACTTCGCTAGCTGAAATAACTCCCGATAAAAATAATAATATAACAAGAACAATTATTTCTGAAATTTGTTCAAAATTAAACGCCTTAATAACAATGTTATTAAATAAAAACATTGCCGCAGGAAAAGGGTCGGCTCCCAATTATTTAAATATTAAAATGGTAAATCGTCGGCAGGCGTACCTTGATTTATATCAACTTGATTATTAGGTTCTACATCATTTGTTGGTGCAGCCTGAGTAGAATCAGAACTTTCTTTTTTTCCTAAAAGAGTTAGGTTATCGCCTTGAATTTCGGTAAAATACTTTTTGTTACCATCTTTATCGTCATAAGAACGTGTGCGAATTTTACCTTCAATATATATTTGACTTCCTTTTTTAACATACTTTTCGGCAACTTGTGCTAAACCTCTCCATAAAACGATATTGTGCCATTCTGTAGTTTTAACAACTTCACCGTTTGACTTTTTATAAGATTCAGAGGTTGCTAAAGTAAATCGTGCAACTGTAACATC